>CAYMLC010000061.1:0-11459 GCA_964390765.1 uncultured Nitrospirales bacterium | reverse complement strand
CATGGCGCGCCACGGCCTGGTCGGCGGCGCGGAACTGCCGCGCACCCTGATGGCCGACCTCGCCGGCGCCGAGCGCGCGGCGACGGAAGCCCTCGCGCTGTTGTATGCGCGCAGCGGATCCGGCAAGGCCGGGCGTCGGCTGGTCGCGCTGGGCGATGCGGCCGATGCCGTGGCCGCGCCCTGGGTCTATGGCATCACCCGGCCGGGGGCCTACCTGGGTGGCGGTCTGCCCAACTACGCGATTTACCCTACGCGCGACGGACTGCTCGCCTGTGCCTTGCTCGAACCGCAATTTTTCTCGCGGTTCCTGGCGGAAGTCGGGCTCGAGGAGGCCGACAGCGCCGTGCTGGCCGACCTGTTCTTGACGCGTTCCGCATGCGAGTGGGAGGATTGGGCGCTGAGCCGCGATTTGCCGCTGGCCGCACTGGCCAAGCAATGACGGCCGCGAACGGGCAAGGGCATCAGGAGGGCACAGGATGGAACTGAAGGGCAAGACCTTCATCATCAGCGGCGGCGGTTCGGGCCTCGGCCGCGGTGCGGCGCAGGTACTCGTCGAGGGCGGAGCCCATGTGGTGCTGGCCGACGTGAACGCCGCCAACGCGGAGAAGACCGCGGAGGAGTTGGGCGACGCGGCCCGCTTCCACGAGTGCGATGTAACCAGAGAGTCCCAGGTGCAGGCAGCGGTCGACGTCGCCTTTGAAGCATTCGGCGGACTTAACGGCGTCGTCAACTGCGCGGGTATCGCCGCTGCCCAGCGCGTATCGAGCAAGGCGGGCGCCCACCCCCTTGACCTTTGGAAGCTGGTGATTGACATCAATCTGACCGGCAGTTTCAACCTGATACGCCTGGCCGCGAGCGCCATGGTGGCCAAGCAGGAACCCGATGCGCACGGCGAGCGTGGCGTTCTGATCAATACGGCGTCCGTGGCGGCCTACGAAGGCCAGATAGGCCAGGCGGCCTATGCCGCTTCAAAGGGGGGCGTCGTCAGCATGACCCTGCCCATCGCGCGCGAGTTCGCCAAGTTCGGCATCCGCTGCGTGACCATCGCCCCCGGGCTCTTCGATACGCCCATGTTCGGTGTGCTGCCGGAAGAGGCGCGCGAATCGCTCGGCGGGCAGGTGCCCTTCCCCAGCCGCCTGGGTGACCCACGTGAATTCGGCGGCCTCGTGCGGCACGTTGCCGAGAACATCATGCTCAATGGCGAGACCATTCGCCTGGACGGCGCCGTGCGTATGCAGGCGAAGTAGCCGGAACCCAAGGATAGCCACAAACCGATGACCAGAAGCGAAAAGACTATGCAATCCCGTGTATTTACCAGCGCCGCCATTGTGCTGCTGACCCTGGCCGCCGGGCCCGCACTCGCCGCCGGATTTCAGCCCCGGGCCGAAGAAGCCGACTGGACCGCGCTCGACCGCTACGTAGCCGATCCCGACCCCGCGTACCGCTGGGAAATCATCGACAGCCGCAGTCGCGACGGCTGGACCTCCTACACGCTGGACATGGTCTCACAGACCTGGCGTTCCGAAGAGGAGGTCGACCGCACCGAGTGGCAGCACCACCTGATTGTTACCGTGCCCGATGAAATCGAGCAGGACACAGCCTTTCTGCTGATTGGCGGCGGCGACAACGGCGATGCCCCGCCGCGCGTGCCGAACCTCACGGTCATCGACATGGCGCGCGATTACGGCATGGTGTCCGCCGAGTTGCGGCAGGTGCCGAACCAGCCGCTCTACTTCAAGGATGAAGACGACCGGCGCCGCGTGGAAGACAGCATCATCGCGTATACATGGGACCGCTACATGCGCACGGGCGATGAGCGCTGGCCGCTGCGCCTGCCGATGACGAAGGCGGCGGTGCGCGCGATGGACACCATTGAAGCGCTGCTGGCACAGGAGCGCAGCCACACGGTTGCCGACTTTGTGGTGGCGGGTGGTTCGAAGCGGGGCTGGACCACCTGGACCACGGCCATTGTGGATGCGCGGGTACGCGCGTGTATTCCGATCGTGATCAACATGCTGAACCTCATCCCCAGCTTCCGCCACCACAAGGCGGTATACGGCTTCTGGGCGCCGGCCGTCGACGACTACGAGGACGAGCAGATTATGGCGCGCATGGAAACGCCCGAATTTGCGCGCCTGCTCGAACTGGTCGAGCCGTACCCGTACCGCGAGCGCCTGACCATGCCGAAGCTGATTCTCAATGCGACGGGCGACCAGTTCTTCGTGCCGGAGTCCGAGCAGTTTTACTGGGACGAGCTGCCTGGTCCGAAGGTGCTGCGCTACGTGCCGAATACCGGCCACAACATGGGTGGCAGCGATGCCCCCGATACAGTGAAGGCCTTCACCGCCTGGGTCTTGGCCGGGCGCGCCCTGCCGGAAATCACGTGGCGCCTGGAACAGCCCTACGTTATGGAGATGAGCGCCGAGCCCGCACCCGATGCCGTTCATCTCTGGGAGGCGTTCGCGCCCAATCAGCGCGACTTCCGTATTGACCAACTCGGCCCCGAGTGGCAGTCGCGCGAATTGGAGGCGGAGGACGGCGACTACCGTGGCCGCGTGCGGCCGACACAGGCCGGCTGGCGCGCCTTCTTCATCGAGGCGACCTGGGAGGGTGTCGGCGAAGACGCGCTGAAGCTGACGACACCTGTTCAGGTGATTCCGGAGTCCACGCCCTTCGTCTATGTGCCCGAAGACCCTGATATCCCCGGCTTCCTCGACGACGGCAAATAGCGCCCACCCACGCACTGCTTAGCGATTGCACGCGACCGTGGCATACAATACGGCCACGGTCGCGTTGTTTTCTGTGGCGACGCGTAGCATCCGCCAGCAAAGGCGCCTATGACCGACCTCGATGTCAGCCCTGAACTCTTGAAGAAGTACGACCGGCCCGGTCCGCGCTACACCAGCTATCCCACGGCGCTGGAGTGGGCGGAAGACTTCGGGCCCGCCGACTACGCCGCGGCACTGGACCGGGCGGCGGCGCAGGTTGATGAGCCGCTGTCGGTATATGTGCATCTGCCGTTCTGCCACGAGCGCTGTCTCTTCTGCGGTTGCAACGTCATCATCTCGAAGCGGCACAGCATCAGCGACGAGTATCTGGGCTACCTCTACCGCGAGACGGCGATGGTGGCCGAACGGCTGGGCGCGCGGCGCCAGGTGCAGCAGTTGCACTGGGGCGGCGGCACCCCGACCTTTCTGCACGTGCCACAACTCGAGGCACTCTTCGGCGAACTGGCCCGCCATTTCACGTTTGCGGCCGATGCCGAAATCGCGTTGGAAGTCGACCCGCGCGTGACCACCCACGAACAACTGGTGGCCCTGCGTGAACTGGGGTTCAACCGCATCAGTCTGGGCGTGCAAGACCTCGACCCCAAGGTGCAGGCCGCCATTGCGCGCAACCAGACGCTCGACGAGACCCGCCAGTTGATCGACTGGAGCCGCGCGCTGGGCTTCGGCGGGGTAAATATGGACCTCATCTATGGTCTGCCGGAACAGACGCCCGCCACGTGGGAAGCGACCGTTCAGGAGACCATCGCCCTGCGGCCCGACCGGTTGGCGGTCTACAGCTATGCGCACCTGCCGGACCGGCTCAAGCACCAGCGGCGCATCGACCACCTGCCCCGTCCCACGGGTCCGCAGAAGTACGGGCTGTTTGCACGCGCACGCCAGCGCTTTCTCGAAGCCGGGTATCGCGCCATCGGTATGGACCACTTCGCCCTGCCGGAAGACGAGTTGGCCGTGGCGCTCGATGCGCACCGGCTGCACCGCAACTTCATGGGCTACAGCGTGGTGCCCGGCAGCGACCAGCTCGGCCTCGGCGTGAGCGCGATTGGAGAGGTCGGAGGCGTGTATGCGCAGAACGAAAAGCGGCCGGCGCTCTACCACCAGGCCATTGGCGCGGGGCGCTTCGCCACGATGTGCGGCACGCGCCTGAGCAGCGACGATGCCGTGCGCCGCTGGGTTATCCGTCAACTCATGTGCAACTTCCGGCTGGCCTTTGCCGAACTGCACCGCCGCTACGAAATCCACTACGACGACTACTTCGCCGAGGAGGAGGCCGCGCTCGCCCCGTTGTACGAAGAAGGCTTCCTTACGCGTACCCCCGATGGCCTGGTGGTGCAGCCGCTCGGCCAGGTGTTCATTCGCAACGTGTGTATGGTCTTCGACGCCTACCGCAAACTGCCCGACGCCGCCGCCGGCTTCTCGCGGACGGTCTAGCGCATGCCCACGCACACCCAGGTCATCATCATCGGCGGCGGCGTGAGCGGCCTGTGCGCTGCAACATTGCTCGAGCAGGAACTCGAAGTGACCGACCTGGTCGTGCTGGAGGCCGGCAGCTGCGCGGGTGGCACGGCACGCACCACGCGCACTAACGGCTTCACGTGTGAGTGGGGTCCTAATGGCTGGCTCGACCGGGAACCCCGCACACGCGCCTGGGTCGAGCGGCTGGGGCTGGGCGATGAAATCGTGCCGGCCAACGAAGCGGCCGCACACCGCTTCATCCTGAAGCGTGGCCGCCTGCACGAAGTAAAGCCCCCGCCCGGCTTTCTGCTGTCGCCGCTGCTCTCGCCGGTGGGGCGCATGCGCCTGTTGTGCGAGCCGCTGATTGGACCCAAGGCCGACGACGAACCCGAAACCATCTACGATTTTGCCTGCCGCCGTATCGGACGCGAAGCCGCCGACATGCTGGTTGCCCCCATGGTGAACGGCGTCTACGCCGGCGATGCGAAGCAGTTGAGCCTGGCCCATTGTTTCCCGCGCATGGCCGACATGGAGCGCGAGCACGGCAGCCTGTTCCGCGCGATGCGCGCCCTGAAGAAGGGTGGCAAAGCGGCCATGGGCCCGGGCGGCACCCTGCACTCGCTGCGGCGCGGCATGGGCAGTGTGCCCGAGGCGGCGGCCGAGCGCCTCGGCGGGCGGCTGCACCTCGATACCGCCGTGACCGCGGTGCAGCGTGAGGGCGGCGACTACCTGGTGGAAACCGTCAGCGGCGGCCAGTACCGCGCACCGGTGGTGCTGGTGGCCGCGCCCGCCTATGCCGCTGCGCACTTCCTGCCACCGCTCGGGCGCGACCTGGCCTCGGCGCTGGGCGCCATCAGCTACGCCGACGTGGCCGTGGTCTGTGCGGGCTATGCACGCGACCGTGTGGCGCACGACCTCAACGGCTTCGGCTTCCTGGTGCCGCGCCGCGAGGGCCTGCGCACGCTGGGCTGTCTTTGGTCGTCGAGCCTGTTTCCGGGGCGCGCCCCCGATGGGCACGTACTGCTGCGCATCATGCTGGGTGGGGCGCTCGATGGCGATGTCGTCAACCTGAGCGACGGCGGCCTCATCGACCTGGTGGGCCGCGAGGTGCATCCACTCCTTGGTATCGACGGCGCGCCCGACTTCATACACATTGCGCGCTGGCAGCCCGGCATCCCGCAATACCACCTGGGCCACGGTCTGCGCCTGCGCGCCATCGCGCACGCCGAAGAGGAGCACCCGGGCCTCATCTTTGCCGGCAACGCCTACCGCGGCGTGGGTCTCAACGATTGCGTGGCCAGCGCGCACCGGGCCGTGCGTATGGCCGCGGGCAAGCTGGGCGCCGAGGCGCCCGCCTAGCGGCCGATACTGGCGGCCAACGCATCCAGCCGCCCCAGCCCATCCACCTCGGCCCCCTCCTGCAAATGCCCCAGCCACGCCCGCACGTAGCCAAGGCCGAGGTGGGGCTGCTTCAGGAGAATGCCGCGCGCATCTTCGAGGTCTCGTGGCCGCCCCGCAAAGAGTTTGTGGGTCAAGAGGTCCTCGGCGGTAGCGAATCGGACCGGCACCCCACCCACGTCTACGATCTCAGCACGGGCAATCGGCTTCTAGCGCTTGGGCAATTCTTTGAAGGAGTTCGGTGAACAATTGATTAGCCGGGCCATACGAACCTTGTGCTCGAAACCTTCCCACGGGTCGGCGGGAGGAAAGGCGCCGACGCTTTTTGTAAAGGCCAGTACCTCATCTGCCCACCGCAGGTTCGCCGCGAAGTCGTTGGGCGTATTCGCGATGAGCGTGTCTTCCCAGGCGCGGAACTTGTCGGGGTCGCGAATCATGGGCCGAGCATAATCGCCGCAACGGCACTATTGCACGCGGCATAAGGCACCCCTATCATGGCGTTCGCCCTGTTAAACGCGCAGTGTACTGGAGTTCAGCATGTCCGTTTCCCGCCAAGAACAGCAGGTGTTTCGCGAAACACAGAGCACCATCACGCGTGCGCCTTTTCCCAACAGCCGCAAGGTCTACGTGACAGGCAGCCGCGATGATGTGCGCGTGCCCATGCGCGAGATTCAACAATCCATCACGCGGGTGGGGCGCAACAGCGACGTCGAGGAAGTGAATCCGCCCCTGTACGTCTACGACACGTCGGGCCCCTACACCGATCCCGCTGTCGAGATCGACGTGCGGCAGGGCATCACCGCGCCGCGCACGCCCTGGATTGAAGCGCGCGCCGACAGCGAAACCTTGCCCGAGGTGAGTAGTGAGTATGGGCGGCGCCGTGCCGGCGACCCGGCCCTGCATGGCCTGCGCTTCGCGCGCACGCGGCCCGTGCGCCGCGCGATGCCGGGCCGCCGCGTGACCCAGATGCACTATGCGCGTCGCGGCGAGATCACGCCGGAGA
This sequence comes from uncultured Nitrospirales bacterium, assembly GCA_964390765.1. GTDB lineage: Bacteria > Hydrogenedentota > Hydrogenedentia > Hydrogenedentales > JAGMZX01 > CAYMLC01. The sequence goes on along the minus strand of CAYMLC010000061.1, from coordinate 4,817 downwards.
TGGAGTACATCGCGATTCGTGAGAACCAGCGGTGCGAACTGGCGGCCGAAGCCCTGCGCAAGCAGCACCCCGGCGTGGACTGGGGTGCCAAATTGCCCAAGGCCATAACCCCCGAATTCGTGCGGGATGAAGTGGCCCGTGGCCGGGCGATTATCCCGGCCAACATCAACCACCCGGAAATCGAGCCGATGATTATCGGCCGCAACTTCCTGGTGAAGATCAATGCCAACATCGGCAACTCGGCCGTGACCAGTTCTATCGAGGAAGAAGTCGAGAAGATGGTGTGGGCCACGCACTGGGGCGCCGACACCATCATGGACCTGAGCACCGGCGCCAATATCCACGAGACGCGCGAGTGGATATTGCGCAATGCCCCGGTGCCCGTGGGTACCGTGCCCGTCTATCAGGCGCTGGAAAAGGTCGGTGGCCGCCCGGAAGACCTGACCTGGGATATCTTCCGCGACACCTTGATCGAGCAGGCCGAGCAGGGCGTCGACTACTTCACCATTCACGCCGGCGTCTTGCTGCGCTACATCCCGCTGACCGCCAATCGCGTGACCGGCATCGTCAGCCGGGGTGGCTCGATCATGGCGAAGTGGTGTCTCGCCCATCATCAGGAAAATTTCGCCTACACGCACTGGGACGAGATCTGCGAGATCATGGCGGCCTACGACGTGAGCTTCTCGATTGGTGACGGGCTGCGGCCCGGCAGTCTGGCCGACGCGAACGACGAGTCACAGTTCGCCGAATTGAAGACCCAGGGCGAGCTGACCCGGCGCGCATGGGACTTCGACGTGCAGGTGATGAACGAAGGCCCGGGCCATGTGCCCATGCAGATGATTCAGGAGAACATGACCAAGCAGCTCGAATGGTGCGACGAGGCGCCGTTCTACACGCTTGGCCCGCTCACGACCGACATCGCGCCCGGCTATGACCACATCACCTCGGGTATCGGCGCCGCGATGATTGGCTGGTTCGGCACGGCCATGCTCTGCTACGTGACACCGAAAGAGCACCTGGGCCTGCCGAATAAGCACGATGTGCGCGAAGGCGTGATCACCTACAAGATTGCCGCGCACGCCGCCGACCTGGCCAAGGGCCACCCGGGCGCCCAGATTCGCGACAACGCATTGTCCAAGGCACGCTTCGAGTTTCGCTGGGAAGACCAGTTCAACCTCGGCCTCGACCCCGAGCGCGCGCGTGAGTACCACGACGAGACCCTTCCCGCGGAAGGCGCCAAGCTGGCGCACTTCTGCAGCATGTGCGGCCCCAAGTTCTGCTCGATGGAGATTACCCAGCAGATCCGCGACCACGCCGCCAAGCTGGGCCTCGACGCCGAGCGCGCGCGCGAGCAGGGCATGGCCGAGCAGGCGCAGGCCTTCCGCGAGGGCGGCGCGGAGATCTATCGCGAGGCGGAGGGCTAGGCTGTGAACATTGACGTGGAAACCCTGCGCGATAAGCGCGAGCGTGGCGACGACTTCCTGCTGCTCGACGTGCGCAATGACAATGAAATCGCAATGGCGCGCCTCGACCCGCACACGCAGATTCCACTGCCGGAACTGGCCGAGCGTGTGGGAGAGCTCGATGCGTGGCGCGACCGCGAGATTGTGGTCATGTGCCACCTGGGTGCGCGTTCGCGGCGGGCCCAGCAGTTTCTGCTCGAGCAGGGCTTCACGCAGGTGCACAATCTGTCGGGCGGCATCCATGCGTGGAGCGAGCGGATCGACGCGCGCGTGCCGGTATACGACTAGCCGGCCTGGTTTCTGGTGGCCTTGAACCATCGGAACGCACGGAATTTACCCGTACAACAAACAGTTTTAACGGGCAATGAACGCGCCCACCACACCGGCACGCCCCTGGCTGCGCGAGCGGCGGCTAGAACCGGAAATCATGGACCAGCCGGAACTCGATGCCACCCGGCACGAGGCCGCGCTCGCCGGTCTCGCACGGATCAACTGGATCAGCCGCAGCGCTTCCAATCTTTGGGCGCCCCTGCGTAACTGGGCACGCACGCACACCGCGACCCTTCGCGTGCTCGACATCGCCAGCGGTGGCGGCGACGTAACCTGCGCCCTCGCCCAGCGCGCCGAACGCGCTCGTCTACCGCTGCATCTCGAAGGGTGCGACTTCAGCCCGCGCGCGGTCGCGTTTGCGCAGCGGCGTGCGGGCGGCCGGGCGAGATTCTTCGAGCACGATGTGCTGGCGCATGGCGTGCCCGAGGGATACGACATTGTCATCTGCTCGCTCTTCTTTCATCACCTGACCGCACTCGAGGCACGGCACCTCCTGTCTGCCATGGCGCAGCAGGTGCGTGTGGGCCTGGCGATTCATGACCTGCGGCGTTCATCGCTCGGCCTCCTTATGGCCTACGCCGGTACGCGCGTACTCAGCCGCAGCGATGTGGTCCACACCGATGGCGTGCTGTCGGCCCGTGCGGCATTCAGCAGCCCGGAATTCGCGGACCTGGCGCGCGATGCCGGCCTCGCCGGTGCCCGCCTGACCACCCACTGGCCCGAGCGTCTGCGCCTCGTCTGGAGCCGCGCATGACGCCCGTGCTGCTGCGCACGGCCCCCCAGGCGCTCGCGGGGGCAGCCTTCGATGTGGCTGTCGTGGGGGCCGGACTCGCAGGCGCTGCGGCCGCCCGGCTGCTGGCACAGGAAGGCCGGCGTGTCGTCCTGCTGGAGAAGCGGCGGCTGCCCCAGCACAAGGTCTGTGGCTGCTGCCTCAACGCACGCGCCCTTGCGCACCTGGCCGGTCTCGGGCGCGACGGCCTGCCCGCAACCCTCGGTGGCCGTGCGCTCACCCAGGTGCAGCTGGCGGCTGAACGTCGTACCGCCCGTCTGGCCTTGCCCGGCGGCGTGGCCCTTTCGCGTTATCGTCTCGACGCGGCCCTGGCCAATGCCGCCGTGGCCGCGGGCGCGACCTACGTCGACGGCGTGACGGCGACCATCACCGATTCCGACCACGACGCCCACCACCTGACCCTGCAGTCCGGCGGAACAAAGACGCCGTTGACCGCCCGGCTGGTGCTGGCCGCCGACGGCCTGCACGGCAGCCTCCTGCGTCAGGCGCACGAACAGGCGCCCAACGTCGCACGGCACGCGCGTATCGGCGCAGGCGCCTACTACGCCACCCACGAGTCCGCCTATGGCCCGGGCACCATCTACATGGCCACGGGCGCCGGCGGTTATGTGGGGCTGGTACGCACCGAGGGCGACGGCCTCGATGTGGCGGCTGCCTTCGACCCCGGCTTCGTGCGCGAGGTGGGTGGCCTGGAACGCGCCGCATGTCACGTGCTCGATGCGGCGGGCCTGCCCCCACTGCCCGGCGAACCGCTCGTTCCCTGGCGGGGCACGCCCACCCTTACCCGGCAACCGGCGCGGCGCTGGGCCTATCGCATGCTCGCGCTGGGCGATGCCGCCGGCTATATCGAACCGTTTACCGGCGAAGGCATGGCCTGGGCGCTGGGTTCCGCGCATGCCGTGGTACCCGCCGTGCGGCGCGCGCTCTTACACTGGCACCCCGGCATCGGCAGCGATTGGGAGCGTATGCACGCGCGCGCGGTGCAGCGGCGCCAGTGGGTCTGCCGTGCGATTGCCGCCGGCCTGCGCCACCCACATCTTACGTCGATTGCGCTGGGTGTGCTGGCACACCAGCCTGCCATGGCGCGGCCCGCCGTGGCGTGGCTCAATGCCCGCGGTTAGTCGCGATACCCCGCGGTTCGTCGCGATACCCCGCGGTTCGTCGCGATACAAGGAGTAGTATGAGCCTCAGCATCCTCGGCATCGGCACGGCGACGCCGCAGCACGCCATCTCGCAAGCGGCCTGCGCGGAAATCGTGCAGCGTATGGCCCCCTTCGACGCGCAACAGCGCGAGCACCTGGCGCGCCTGTACCGGCTGACGGGGGTGGGCCAGCGCTACAGCACGGTCCTGGAAGCCCCGGACGGCAATGGCGAAGGCAGCGCCTTCTATCCGCCCGCCGGCAGTTGGAATGACCAGGGCCCCTCCGTGTCGGCGCGTATGGAGCGCTACGAGAGTGATGCGCCACCGCTGGCCAAGGCCGCGGTGCGCCGCGCGCTCGAAGAAGCCAACGTCGCTCCCGGCGCAATCACCCACCTCGTCACCGTTTCCTGCACGGGTTTCATGTCGCCCGGCGTCGACATACAACTCATCGAAACCATCGGTCTGCCCGCCACGACCGAGCGCGTGCACGTGGGGTTCATGGGCTGCCACGGCGCACTGAACGGACTGCGCGTGGCGCAGGGTCTGGCCGCGGCCCGGCCCGATGCCCGTATTCTGATGGTGGCGGTAGAGCTCTGTACCCTGCATTTCCAGTATGGCTGGCACGAAGAGCGCAACGTGGCCAATGCCCTGTTCGCCGATGGCGCCGCCGCGCTGGTCGGGGTGGGCCGCGACGTAAAGCAGGGCGGCGGCTGGCGCGCCACCGCAAGCGGTTCCTGCCTTATCCCCGGTTCACGCGACGATATGACGTGGCGCGTGCGCGATCACGGCTTCGAGATGACCCTGTCCCGCCGTGTGCCCGAACTCATCCGCGGCCATCTGCGCCCGTGGCTCGAAGAATGGCTCGCGCGCGAAGAACTGCGCCTCGACGACATCCGCAGTTGGGCGGTACACCCGGGTGGCCCCAGCATTCTCAAGGCTGTGACCAGTGCGCTCGACCTCACCCGCAACGACCTGCGCACCGCGTGGGACACCTTGCGCACCTTTGGCAACATGTCCTCCCCCACCGTGCTCTTCATCCTGGATGCCCTGCGCCGCCAGCACTCCGAAAATAAGGATGTAGTTGCGCTGCAGA
>CAYMLC010000060.1:9499-11464 GCA_964390765.1 uncultured Nitrospirales bacterium | reverse complement strand
GAGTGCCGACCCGCTGGCCTTTGCCGAGCAGCGCGTGGCCCTGATTCGCTCGATGTGGGACGACCTGCTGGGGCGCATCGTAGAAAAGGGCCAGAGCTATCGCCGGCTGCGCAGCGCCTTCACCTACACCCTGTTCGACAAGCAGCGTTCGCTGTATCACGCGTCGCAGTTTGTGGGCGGGTTCAAGGTGAATCGCGTGCACAAGAGCGAGAACGACGACGCCGGCCTGCCACTCGAAGTGGTGCCCGCCGAGCAACAGCGCAAGGCGCTGCACTTCGTGTGCGACCAGGCACTGGCCGATGGCGTCTACACCTTCGACCCCGACTTGCTGTCGCGGCTGGCGCCCAATCACTGGCGGCACTGGGGCAGCGACCTCGATATGCGCGTCGACCCGCCCGTGCACGACATGGTGCTGAGCGGGCAATTGCGCATCCTGCAGCGCCTGTTCTCCGTCGGCGTGCTCGAGCGCGTGCACGATGGTGCGTTGCACATGGGCGAAGACGCCTTCACGCTCGACGAGATCTACACGACGGTGACGAATGCCGTGTTCAGTGAGTTGGACGAAGCGCCCAGTGGCGACGGCCCCTACATCTCCAGCTTCCGCCGCAACCTGCAGCGCGCCATGCTGAACTATGTGCTGCTGCGCCAGGCGGTGAATCCGTCTTCGGCCCTGCCGCAAGACGCGCGCGCCATGGCCTGGAGCAGCCTGCAGCAACTGCGCAGCCGCATCAACGAGCGCCTGCTGGACGAGCCCTTGGGCACCGAAGGCACACTCGATCCCCTTTCCGAAGCCCATCTGCGCGAGATGCGTACGCGCATCAACAACGCGCTCGATGTGACCTTCACCACCAGCACCACGCTCTAGCAATTCACGCAGCCAACGCCGCGCCGCCCCTGCACTGCCGGGGGCGGCGCTTTGCATTGTGGGGCCGACTCGCGCGCGTGCCGGCCGGTTGCTATACTCCCGCGCCTAAACCCCCCCGAAACCCGGCCGGTTTGCCTGGGGTTGTAGGCTGCACACACCCACACGCCCATGCGAACCAGGGCCGCAGGAGTATTGCCCGTGCTTTCGTTCTTTGGCCGCCACAAGATTCTCACCGGCGTCCTGGCGACGCCGGTGGTCCTCATCGTCATCGCTGCCATCTGGTTGCAGTGGCGCATGATCGGCCCGCACCACTGGTACGAGCTCGACCTGATGGTGCCGGACCCGCAGGCCGAGGTGGCGCCCGGCCAGTTGCAGGTGGGCGTGGCCATGCGCGACATCACCCCCGACTTCGCGGACTACGACTATCCCTGGGAAGACGTGAACGGGAACAACAAGTTCGACCCCGGCGTCGACACGTTCACCGACAAGGATGGCGACGGCCGCTTCGATGCGGTCTGGCTGGCGGGCTTTGGCACCAATCGCCCGGCACAAGGGATCAACGACCCCATCTGGACGCGGGCCATCGCGCTGCGCAACAACGGCGTGACGCTGGTGATGGTGACCATCGACAGCATCGGCATTTTCCACCCCGATTACATCGACATCCGCAAGGCGGTGGACCCCGACCTCGGTATCGACCACATTATGTTCAGTGCGACGCACAACCACGAAGGTCCGGATACGATGAAGATCTGGAGCTTCTGGCGGCGCATCAAGTGGGGCGACCAGAATCTCGATGTGCCCGGCTTCGGCTACGACACGACCTATCTGGAGATGGTGAAGGAGAAGACGCGCGAGGCCGTGGAAGAAGCGGTGGCCCAGCTCGAGCCGGCGGACATGTGGTGCACGCAGGTCTACATCGAGCCCGAGGGCTTTGTGCGCGATTCGCGCAAGCCCGAGGTCATGGACAACAACATGTACCTTATGCGCTTCACGAAGCCCAACACCGATGACACCATCGCCACGTTCATCAGTTGGGGCAACCACCCCGAGGCGCTGGGTGGCAGCAATCCCATTTTGACCAGCGACTTTCCGCACTG
>CAYMLC010000060.1:0-9489 GCA_964390765.1 uncultured Nitrospirales bacterium | reverse complement strand
ATCTAACCATCTTCGAGAAGCTCGGCAAACTGATGGAAGGGCTGGGCGGCATGTGCCTGTACTTCCAGGGGCAGGTCGGCGGGCTGATGACGCAGCTCGGCATGGCCGTACCCCACCGCGACGGCAAGCGCTCGTTCAAGGATGACACCTTCGAGAAGGCACAGGCGCAGGGCGAGAACCTGGCCATTGTGGCGGTGAATGCGCTGCGCAGCGACGACGTCTGGCTGAACGAGAACCCCCTGGTCGCCGTGCGCGCGAAGACCATGCTCGCGCCCATGGATGGCCCCTACAAATACGCGATCATGCTCGGCCTCTTGCACAACGGCTACTACTGGGGCGGCAAGGCCAAGAGCGAGATCAACGTCATCCGCATTGGCGACGTGACGATTCTCACCAACCCCGGCGAAATCTATCCCGAACTCGTCGAAGGCGGCGCCGTCGCGCTACCGGGCAACGACTTCGGCCTGACCGAGCCCATCGAGTTGCCGCCGTTGCGCGCCGATATGCGCAACCGCATGGCCTTCGTCATCGGCCTCGCCAACGACGAGATCGGCTACATCCTGCCCAAGAGCCAGTGGGACGTCGAGCCGCCCTATGTTTACGGTGATGACGACCAGTACGGCGAAGGCAACAGCCCAGGCCCCGACGTGGCGAAAGTCGTGGTCGACTATTCGCGCGAGATGTTGCAGGAGATGGACCGGGCGTTCCCGCCCACCTACTCGGAGGCTGCGGAGATCAAATGAAGTACATCGCTATTCTTCTTGGCTTGGGGGCAGTGCTTACTGCAGGTGTCGTCCACGCGCAGACCGCACAGGTTGGTGCCGACCCCGACGAGGCGGGCCTGCAACAACTCAACATCGAGTACATACACTATCGCCCCGCGGAGTGGGAGACGGAGAGGGTTGAGGAGTATGAGAACGAACCGGCGAACGAGGGCGGCCTGCTCTACTTCTACCTGCGCAACACGACGGACGAGCCGATACGGCTGCGCTTCTGGCGGTTCAATGGTAACGACCAGTCATACTATCGGCTGAGCCACTACATCGCGTGGGACCGCTGGTACGACCCGGTGGTGCAGCCGGGCCAGCTGACCGTGGTCGAGATCAACGGCACGACCGATTACTTCGCGCCGGGCACGGACTTCACCTTTTCATTCATCGGTAACCAATGGCGGCCCGTCTTGAGCCACAAGGGTGCGCTGGAAGAGGACCCCATCCAGATTGCGTGGGTGCGCGTGATGCCCGGCCGCCAGCAACTGGTGGTGCACGTGCGCAACGAAGGCAGCGAACCCCTGCGCCTGACCGGGCTGGGCATCGAAGGTGCCGGCGCGGGTGAGGTCGAATGGGTGGGCGAGGACATGGCGCCGGGCGGCCATGCTATCGGCACGCTCACGCTGCCGGAGCCACTCACGCAGATGCAGCTCGCCATTTTCCAGTTGGCCGTGGAAGACGAAGACGGCAACACGCGCCCGGTCTATGCGCACCGGCGCATCTTCCCCGATTATTTCCCCATTGGTGTGTGGACCAACAACCCCGAAATCTGGGCGCTGCTCGACAGCATGCACATCGACACCATGGTGCAGAGTCCGCACCCCGACCAGCCTTTCTGGACGGAAGCCGTGCCGAAGTATGGCTTCAAGGGCATGGTGCATACGGGTGTGCCGGTGCGCCCCGACGATGCCCGCCGGATTGCCGGGCATGAGTCGCTGTCCACGTTCATGCTGATGGACGAGCCGGACTGGTCGATCCCGGCCAACATCATGCTGCACGTCAACGAAGCCACACGCCAGTTGGCGCCCAACGTGCCTTCGTTCATCACGCTGTGCCGCAACATCAAGTTCTTCGAGTACGCGCCCATTCCCGATATCCCGTGCCAGGACCACTACACCGTTACCGCGCCCTCGAGCAGCAAGTGGCCGAAGTTCTATGGCACCTACCTCGAAGAAACGGCCTGGTACACGCGCGACCTGAAGGTTGCCAGCGAGCCGAAACCCATCTGGATTTGGTCGCAGGCGATTGCCGACTGGACCGAGCGTCCGCGCCGCCCCGTGCCCACCGTGCCCGAGATGGCTGCGCAGCTCGTGCTGAATCTGGGCCGCGGCGCCAAGGGCATCCTCTGGTTCAACTACGACCACGAGCGCGCCCAGGAGTATCCGGAACTGGTCGAAGGCATGCGCGGCTGGGGCCGTGTGATGCTGGCGCTGCGCGATACCTTCCTCGCCAGCGACCCGGTCGACATCGAGATAGCGGGGCCGGACAAGCTCGACGTGGCACCGCTGGTCAGTAAGGACACGCTGTTGCTCGCGCTCACGAACACCGACTATGAGATTCACCCCGAAGCGTATCCGTTCACCACGCAGGAAGATGTGACGCTGGAGGTGGAGTTGCCCGGCTGGATTGCGCCGGCGGCCGCGGTCATGGTCGCGCCCGAGGGCATTCAGCCGCTTGGGCTCGAGGTGGCCGACGGTAAGGCGACCATCGATGTGGGTGACCTCGAGGTCACCGGTATCGTTGCGCTGCTCAACGACGGCGCGCAGGTCGCAGGGTATGAGCAGACCTACGCGGAGGCGGCGGAAATCGAGCAGGCTTTCCTGGCGGAGGCGAAGTAGAGCGGCGGCTGAACCTATGGCCAGGCCGGTCTGCGCCACCTCACTCGGAGGTACGTAAGGGCGGCCGCGTGGGACGCTCTGGACGGTCCGGGCGCTCGGGGCGGTTCGGCACAGTGGGCCGGTCGGGCAGGTCAGGGCGGCGGGGCCGGTTGATACTGGGCCGTGCCGGCCGCTCAATCGTTGGCTGCTCGATGGCGAAGGGGTCTGGCGTATTGGCAAAGGCGTTTGGGGCCAGGGCCCCAAGCGCGGGGGGTGCGGTCTTCGGCGGCCACACCGCATCGGCTGCCCCTTCGCCCGCTTGCGCCAAACGCGGGGCCGCATTCTGCTCCAGGTCCGTGCGCACGCTATCCAGGTACACCTCGCGCAGCGCGGGCTCGCGCCGCACCCGGCGGTGCCACCAGGTGATCCAGTCGCGCGCCTGGGCATCTTCGGCCAGCGCCAGGTGCCGCCGGTGCCACACCCAGAAGCGCGTGGGCCGCGCCAGCAACTCGCGGCCGAGCGCGTCGTATGCGCCGCCCGCTTCCGCATTCAGCCGGCTCAACCGCTGCCACCAGGGGAACACGCGCGTTTGCGCCAGCGGCTCTTCGTGCAGCGTTTCAAAGGCATCGAGCAGGCGCGCGCGCAGTTCCGGGTTGCGCGCGAGCAGATTCGCCACCGGCGCGAGTGAACTGGGCAACGGGGCGAAGCGCTCGGGCCCGGCCAGAAAGCGCAGCGCGGTCTCGGGGTTCGCCTGCAGATAGCCGAAGGCATCGCTGACCGCATCTTCGCGGCGGCGCGGCAAGTCAAAGGCCTCGCGCTGCACCCCTTCGACTGCGCGGCGCAGGCCCGGCTCCCGCACGAGCTGATCGTAGAACTGGTGAAAGAGCTGCTCGGCTTCGGGGTCCGCACGCAGGGCCTCGTCGAAGCGGCGTACGGCCGCGGCGAAGTCGGGGTCCTGCAGCACCTGCAGATAGGCGGTTTCGTGCTGGCGCAGCGTGGCGTTGCGCGCCAGGTGGTGCAGATAGCCCTGGTGGTGACGGGCGAGTTCGGGGTCGTCGCGCAGCACCGAGTCTACGGTAGGCGCTGCACCGGGCGCGGCCAGCCCCATGCCCAGGGTCAGCAGCGCCAGCAGGCCGCTCAACCGACGCCCACCTCCGCTGCCAGGTCCAACACGGTGAAGCGGTTGCGCAGAAAGCGCGCGCGCTTCTTCGCCTTCTCGAATTCCGCGGCCGGCGCAGCCAGTGCTTCCGGCGTGCTCGGGCCGCCCGCATCTTCAATGGCGCGCGCCAGAATGCCCGGTGCGATCAGGTCTTCACATTGCATGCCGCGCAGCCGCGGCAACTGCGCTTCGATGCGTTGCAACTCGGCGGCCAGGGCGTACGGGTCGTGCCGCTTCTGGGCCCACTGGTCCAGTACCTCGGGGGCCACCGCATCGCCCCAGTCCTCATAGGCCCAGGCTTCCACTTCCTCTTCGCTGGGCTGTGCGGCGACCAGCGCTTCAAAATCCATGTCGTCGACCGACAGCGACAGCACGCGTTCCCAGAGGCCCAGGCAATAGACCGTGCCCACGCCCACCTGCGCGCCGTGCAGGTCGTGCCCCGTGCCGTAGAGCGCATCCTTCATGTCGATGTAGTGCGAAAGCAGGTGCTCGCCGCCCGAGGCCGGGGCCGAGGAGCCGGCCACAATCATGCCAAAGCCCGACAACATCAGCGCGTCCAGCAGCAGTTGCATGGCCTCGGCATCGCCGTCGGGCAGCCCCGCCGCCTGGCTGATCAGCGCGCCCTCGATACCCTTGGTAAAGGCGCGGGGGCGCTCGCTGTAGGCCTCGTCGCGCAGCACGTGGGCCGCGCGCCAGTCACAGACAGAGGTGGCCTTGCTCATGAAATCGGCGAAGCCGGCGGCTGCCATCCGCGGCGGTGCCGTGGCAACGACACGCGGGTCGGCGAAGACGCCCGTGGCCGGCTGGCAGGCGATGGTGCGCTTCAGGCCACGCACCTTCAAGGCGACGATGGCCGAGGTGTAGCCGTTCATCGAGGCGGCCGTGGCGTACAGCAGCACCGGCTTGCCCTGTTCGCTGCCGGCGCTCTTGGCCAGGTCGCACAGGGTGCCGCTGCCGATGGCCAAGTAGAAGTCGCAGTCGGCGCCGGCCTGGGCCACTTCCTGCGCGCGCGAATCCGTGGCGTCGAGCGGTGCCGCGGGAAAGGTGTGCTCCACCAGGTGTTTGTGGTGCAGGCCCAACTCGCTCAGCACCTGCTCGCCGTCGGCCTCGCGCGTGTTTTCATCGGCGACGACCAGCGCCTTCTGTCCGCAGCGCCCGCCCGCGAATTCAGCGAGCCGCCTGGCCGCGTCTTCGCCCACCCAGCAGGCTTCAACGGGCAGGGTATCCAACTCGGGAAAGTCGTAGTGTTCACGTAGGCTGTGCACAAGAATACCTGTGTGGCGATCTGCTAGGACAGTTCGCCTTCGGGCTGTGGCTCGCCTTCGCGCGGCAGGTGCTGCGCTTCGCTGCGCAGGCGCTTCAGCTTACGCCACAGCGTGTTGCGGCCGATACCCAGGACCCGCGCGGTCTTTGAGTGATTGTTCTTGCAGCGGCGCAGCGTGGTCAAGATGTGCTGCATCTCCACATCGTCCAGCGTGGGCCAGCCGTCGTCTGCCACAGGCGGCCCCGAGGTCGTGACATCGGGGGCGGTCTGGTGCGCGGCCAGCGCGCGCTCGACCATGAGGGCGGCCTCGCCCGGCACGAACGGCACGAAGATGTAGCCGAACACGCCCGCCTGCATGGCCTTGACGGCGGCGGGCAAATCCGACGCGCCACTGACCAGCAGCGTAGGCCGTTCCGACGCCTCGCGCACGGCGCGTGCGGTCTGGTCGGTCACCACCACCTGGGCGGGTTCAGGCACGACGCGATGCCCCCCCGCCTCGAGCAGAGCGCGAAGCGTTAGCGCGTGCGTCATGTCGTCGATGTATAGGACTACGTTCGCCACGGTGCCCACAAACTACACGGCTGAGCGGAATGGGTCAATGCACTATATGCAAGCTGTTTTCAGTGCGCATACCCCGACTATACCTTGTGTTATCCTCCCGGTGCGGGCGCGCCACGCTCCGCGCCATCGGGCACCCGGCCGCTTCGCCGCATCTGCGGCCCGGCCGGCGTTTTTCTGGGGGGATCGGCAGTACCAGTATGACCATGCATCCGCCAATAAATGAACCACGCTGGGCCGGCGCGCGCGAAGTGCTGGTGATGGCGGGCCCGATTGTACTCAGCATGATCTCCTACACCGTGATGGAGACCATGGACCAGGTGATGGCGGCGCAACTGGGCACGGCCGAGCTGGCGGCTATGGGCACGGCGCCGGTATTCACCTATCTCATTGCCGCAACCATGCTGGGCATCGTCACCTGCGTGAGCACCTTCGTCTCGCAGAGCATCGGCCGCGGCCACCCCGAGCACGGCGCCAGCTACACGTGGCAAGGCGTGCACTTCGGCGTGCTGGCGGGCGTGTTTTCGCTGGCGGCCTGGCCGCTGGCCTTGCCGCTGTTCAGCGCCATGGGCCACACGCCGCAGGTGGCCGGGCTCGAAGCCGAATACTTCCAGGTGCGCCTCCTCGGCTTTATGCCGCTCGTGTGGATCTGGGCGTTCATGACGTTCTTCATGGCCATCGAGCGGCCCAATGTGCCGATGTACATCGCCATTGTGGGAAATTTGGTCAATTTCGTGTTGAACTACATGCTTATCTTCGGCGAATGGGGCGCGCCGCAACTGGGCGTGGCGGGCGCGGCGTGGGGCACGGTCGCGTCGCAGTGGCTGCAGGCGGGGCTGTTCTTCTGGGTCTTCCTCAGCGGCAAGACCAATGCACGCTTTGCCACGCGCGCGGCCTGGCCCCTGCACGGTAAACGTCTGCGCGAGTTGTTGCGCATTGGCGTGCCCAACGGACTCTTCTTCCTCATGGATGTCATGACCTGGGCCGTGTTCATCGGCGTGGTGGTGGGGGGCTTCGGCGACGTGGCCCTGGCGGCAAACGGCGTGGCGGTGGCCATCATGAAACTCAGCTTTATGCCGGCCGTCGCGGTGAACCAGGCCATCGGCCCGATCGTCGGCAACTACCTGGGGCAGGGCGACATTGCACGCGCCAAGGCGCGCACCTGGACGGCGGTGCGCCTGACCATCGCCTACATGGGCGTACTGGGCATATTCATGGGCCTCTTCGGTGATCGTGTGACGGCGTTCGTCTTCACCGACGACCCCGAGGTCGTGGGGCTGGCGCACCGGCTGCTCATCGTGGCGGCGGTCTTTCAGGCCTTCGACGCCTTGAACATCGTGGTCACCGGTGCACTGCGCGGCACCGGCGACACGCGCTGGATGACCGTGACCACCTTCATCGCCGCCTATCCCGTCTTCCTGCCGCTGGCCTTCGCCATTTCGTGGGGGCTCAACGGCGGCGCCGTGGGTGCGTGGATCGCCGCGGCCGTCTACATCCTCGGTCTCAGCCTCATCATGTCGTGGCGGTTCCGCGCCGAGCGTTGGCGCAGCATCCACATCTTCAGCGAGACCGCAGCGGAGACCCAGCCCGCCCCCGCCGCGATACGCCCCGAGTCCGGCGTGGTACCCGTCGCCGGTGCCGAGCAGGCGGCACCCGCGGGGAAGTAGGCCAACCGACAGCGCCGTTGGATTTGGCGGCGGCTGCTTGCGCATCATGCGCGCCATGGCCCTGGCACGTGACACGCTTCCCCGCCCGTTCCTGAAGTGGGCGGGGGGCAAGAGCCAGCTCTTGCCCGAACTCTTGCCGCGCGTGGGGGCGGCGGCGCCCTTTGGCCGCTACCACGAGCCCTTTGCCGGCGGCGCGGCGCTGTTCTTTGCCTTGGTGCGAGCAGGGCAGCTGGCGGGTGCCGCCAGCCTGACCGACCGCAATGCGCGGCTGGTCGAGGTGTATACGGCGGTGCGCGATGATGTCGAGGCGGTGATAGCGCATCTGCGCCAGCATGCCGCGCGGCACAGTGAAGCCCACTATTACGCCGTGCGGGCGCGGGTGCCCCGGGCGGCTGCGGCGCGGGCGGCCCGGCTCATCTACTTGAACCGCACCTGCTTCAACGGGCTGTACCGTGAGAACCGGCGCGGCGAATTCAACGTGCCGATGGGCCGCTACAAGAATCCGCGCATCTGCGACGGGGACGCGCTTTTGGCTGCGCATGCCGCCCTGCAACGGGCCGAAGTCGCCTGCCGCCCGTTCGAAGCCGTGCTGGATCATGCCGCGCCCGGCGACTTCGTCTACTTTGACCCGCCCTACGAACCGCTGTCGCCGACCGCTTCCTTCACGGCATACAGCGACCAGGCCTTCGGGCCGGCCGAGCAGGACCGGCTGGCCGAGGTCTTCACCACGCTGGCCGCACGGGGGGTCAAGGTTTTGCTGTCGAACAGCGACACGCCCGCCAATCGCGCGCGCTATGCGGGGCACACGTTGGCCAGTATCCCGGCGCGGCGTGCGGTAAACAGCCGGGCCGACCGGCGCGGCCCGGTGCAGGAACTGTTGGTGTCAGCGGGTTAGCCTGCGTTACTGCGCCAGTGTTCTGTCGTGGCGTTCACGGCGTTTGCGGTGTATGCTGAACGCGTAAGATGTAAAAGACGCGAACAATGGAGGACGCCATGATGAAAGCCTCCGAATTGGACAAAGCGGCCGCCGCAGCGAAAGGCCGTGCCACCAAGCCCCTCTGGCAAGCCCGGCCGCAGGGCGCTAAAGCGCCCGCCCATGCCGCCCTGCGCCCTGAACAAACTGTGCCGCCCCAGCCGCTGTCGATTCCTGCAAGCCGTGCAGGCCATGGGCAAACTCATTCGCCAACGCCGACGGCAGCTCGAGAGCGAACTGCTCATACGCCGACAGGCGATCGTGGCGCATACAGGTCTGGGGCAGCGCGGCCAACGCATGCGCCAGGTCAATGGCAGTGGAACGCGCAGCGCCCGTGGGCACGACACGGTTGGCCAGGCCGATCGCGTGTGCTTCGTCGGCCGTTACCGGACGACCCGTCAGAATAAGGTCGAGGGCGCGACTGAGGCCGATGAGCCGCGGCAGCCGCACGGTGCCACCATCGATGAGCGGCACGCCGAAGCGGCGGCAGAACACACCGAGAATGGCGTCTTCCTCGACGACGCGCAGGTCGCACCACAGGGCCAGCTCGAGGCCGCCCGCCACGGCATGCCCGGAAATGGCGCCGATCACCGGTTTGCTCAGCAGCATGCGCGAAGGACCCATCGGGCCGTCGCCCTCTGGCTCGCACAGGTTGGGCGTGCCGGCCGCAATCGCCTTCATATCGGCCCCGGGGCAGAACTGACCGTTCGCACCTGCGAATACGCCGACGGCAGCCGAGTCGTCGGCGTCGAAGGCGCGCCACGCATCGGCCAGCGCTTCGGCCGTGGCGCGGTCGACGGCATTGCGTACCTCGGGCCGGTCGATGGTTACGATGGTGACGGGGCCGTCTTGCTCGACGTGCACGGACATGGCGCATCTCCTTGGCGTTGGCAGTGTGCCCAACATAGCCAAACGAGCGCGCGGGCTAAAGTCTCGGGGGCCGGTGCCGATACCCTTAGTGCAAGGCCGAGACAAGGAAGTCGAGGCGGCAAAGACAAGGAAGTCAACGGGTTGCGGCGCCGCGGCCTGGGCCCGCCGGAAGGGGACGTCCCACCCCGGACGGCATGATGGGCCGGTACGAGAGTCCCGATAGCTTAATCCTCCATGAGCAGCGCCACGGCCGTCCCAGCGGTGGCGTTCCTCCTATTTCGCGCCGCGGCAGCGGGCACCCCTCCTGTCTCTTCTTTTCGTCGCCACGATTGTGGCAGCGGGTATCTCGCTTCTTTCCAGCTGTCGGTGCGGACCGGGTCCGGGAGCTGACGATTTGCGGTGCAATGCATC
>CAYMLC010000059.1:0-11498 GCA_964390765.1 uncultured Nitrospirales bacterium | reverse complement strand
CCTGCTTTCGCAGGAATCTCGACCATTTCCAGAAGACGGTGCCGAACGGGGTCCCTACGCCGCCAGCGGGTAAAACGGACAGGATGTGCGGGCATTGGGCGCGGGGTGAGATCGTGCGCGCAGGGCGCCGGGTTCAAGCGGGAACCTGCTTGCGCAGGTATGACGAGGAAGAGGGGGTAACGAGCGGAGGCGGCACGAGCGCGGGTAGGGGCGGAGGCGCTTCACGGCGCTGGGGGGCGCGGCACCGGGCGCCGTTGTGCCAACTGCGTTATGCCAACTGAATGACGACTTCGTGGCGGCCTTCGGTCTGGGTCAGCCAGCGGCCGTCGAGGGGTTTGCCGTCGCACAATACGCGCTTTATGCGGCCGTGGCGCCCTTGCCAGGTCAGTGCGTAGTGGGCGTGGCCATGGCGCAGGTTGGTCAGCCGGGTCAGGGGATAGTTCTCGATGGGCCGGGGGTCGCCCAGGTACCAGCCGCGGTGGCCGTAGTCGAGGCCGTAGTGGACTTGCAGCACGAGACCGATAAAGGCGGCGTTGTCGAGCCAGCGGCCGGCCGGCAATTGCTTGGGCCCGGTGCGGCGGCTCAGCCAGGCATTGGGGCTGGTGAAATCGTGCAGGCCATAGGGGGAGCGGGTGAAGGGCACGCCGCCGTCGAGCGCGTGGTCGAGGATTAGTTGGAGGAGGCGGTCGGCATTGCGCGCGCCATAGCGCAGGCGCACGGCGACATCGAGCAGCGCGGTGAAGTTGTCGCCGACGTGCGGGGGAAAGGACACGCCGCCCCGGCCGGAAGCATAGCTGTAGGCACCGTCTATCCATTCATAGCCACGGACAATACGGTCTTCTTCAGGCACGAGCCCCAGCCAGAACGCGAAGACGTTTTGGTAGAGGGCGAATTCGGTGCGTGGCACGCCCTTTTCCTGGGGCTGGGCCTCTTCCCAGTTTTGCGGGCGGGGCGACGCGAACGCTTCGCCCTTGTGGTCGACGTGGTTGATGAACAGGCTGCGCTCGGGGTGCCAGAGGCCGCCGAACTGGAAGGGCGTATTGGCGAGGTAGCGCAGCGTACGCGCGGCGTCGGCCCACTGGGCGTAGGCGTGGGCGTCGCCCAGCTCGTTTTCGATGTAGGCGAGGCGCTGGAGTCCGGCGTAGCACAGGGCCGTCAGGTAGGGCTCTTTCCCTACCAGCCGCCCCTGCGCGTTGTAGGTGGCGCGCGTCAACGGCAGGCCCTGGCCGTCGGGCCGCAGGGCCAGCAGATACTCGGCGCAGCGGCGCAAGAAGGGCAGGTGGGCGCGCGCGAAGGCCTGGTCGCCGGTCAGCATCAGGTGGCGCCCGGCCATCAGCAGTATCTCGGCCACGTTGTCGTCGCCCAGGTTCACGGCCGGCCAGGCCTCGGCCACTGCGGCGGCCTCTTCGGCGCAGCCTTCCAACTGCTCACGCAGGAGCGCGGCTGAGAGGTGAGGCGCAGCGCAGTAGAGCATCTCGCAGGCCCAGGCAATCTGGCGGTGGGTGGCGGGCAGCTCGGGCGAATCGGCGGCGCGCACGACACTGGCGCGGGGCCATGGCCCGTGGTCCTCACGGGGCATCAGGTTGAACGCTACGCCCGCCTGGTAGACCTGCGCATAGAAGCGGCCGAAGTCGAGCGAGGCATCGGGGGGCGGCTCATGGTGGCGGCCCACGTAGGCGTTGAGCGCGGCCACCTGCCCGCAGTGCGCGCGAAACGGCACCACGCCGGCGGGGTGCGCCACCCAGTGTACTTCCCACACGGGCTCGCGCATGTTGCCGTGTTCATCGCGCGTCCAGTCGGGCTCGCCGCGCAGGGCGGGCCGCTCGAGTTCGGCGCGGGCCACGTGCAGCGGGCCGCCACCGGGCAGCACGAAGCAGAAGACATTGCGCGGGTGTATCGAGCCGAAGACCAGTTCGGTCTCGTCTTCACAGGTCAACTCGGTCTCGCCGGCCCCGGCGGCCATGCGCTGGCGGTCGTTCGACAGTTGCTGGCCGGTACCGGTCTGCCACAGTTCGAGGCTGGGGCACTGGCGCGGCAGATGGATGCCGAAGTAGAGGCCGGCGCGGGGGTCCTGCGGCTGGCGGACCCATTCGAAAAGCATGGCGCTGGTGTCGATGCGCACGTTCCAGCCTTCGCTGTCGCCATTGGCGTAGTGCGCCTCGCCCGCCAACTGGCGCCGGCCGGGCATCGGCTCTTCCACGCGCAGCGCCAGCGACGTAATGGGGTCGCGTGTGCCGTCTTCGGCCATGCGCCCGGCGGCGATGCGCACGAGCACGGCGCAGAAGCTGTAGGCCACGTCGGGCGGTGCCTCGTGATAGATGAAGTGCGCGTCGTTCGAGAGGCGCACACCACGCGCGTCCTGCACTTCGAGCCAGCGCTCGTGCTGAGCGAGGCACAGATTCTCGGAGAGGTCGAGCGCGGGCGGCACCATGGGCGCGCTCAGACGTCCTGAAAGCGTTTGCCCGCTTCGCCCACCTGCACCAACAGCGGCGCCGGCGTCCACAGCTTGCCGTGGTCGGCCTCGAAGGCACGCACGCGCGCCAGCACCGTATCGGTGCCGGTCTGGTCGGCGTAGAACATGGGGCCGCCGCGGTAGGCGGGGAAGCCGTAGCCATTGAGGTAGATGGTGTCGATATCGCTCGCGCGCTGGGCGATGCCTTCTTCGAGAATCTTGGCGCCTTCATTCACCAGCGCGTAGATGCACCGCTCGACAATCTCTTCGTCGCTGATGGTGCGCCGCGTGATGCCCGCCTCTTCCGAGGCCTTCATGATGACCTCTTCCACCACGGGGTCCGGGTGCGGCGAACGGTCGCCCGGCTCGTACTTGTACATGCCGGCGCCGGTCTTCTGGCCGTAGCGGCCCATTTCGCAGACGCGGTCGGCGATGTGCGAATAGCGCTCGCCGGCGGGGCGTGTGGCGGCCTTGCGCTGGCGGATACGCCACAGCACATCCATGCCCGCGAGGTCGCCCATGGCGAAGGGCCCCATGGCCATGCCGAAGCGCTGGAGGGCGGCGTCGACCTGTTGCGGCAGCGCACCCTCTTCGAGCAGGAAGAACGCTTCGCGGATGTAGGGGTCCAGCATGCGGTTGCCCACGAAGCCATCGCACACGCCGACGACCACGCCGACCTTGCGAATCTTCTTGGCCAGCGCGAGCGACGTGGCCAGCACGTCGGGGGCGGTCTTGGCGCCGCGCACGATTTCGAGCAGGCGCATGATTTGCGCGGGGCTGAAGAAGTGCAGGCCGATTACATCTTCGGGGCGCTTGGTGCTCGCGGCGATTTCGTCGACATCGAGGGTGCTGGTGTTGCTGGCGAGAATGGCGCCGGGCTTGCACACGCTGTCGAGCCTGGCGAAGACCTCTTTCTTCAGGTCCATGTCTTCGAAGACGGCCTCGACCACGAGGTCCACGTCGGACAGCGCCTCGTATTCGAGCACCGGGGTGATGGAGCCGACGCGTGTCTGCGCGTCTTCGGGCTTGATGCGCCCTTTCTTCACGCTGCTCTCGTAGTGCTTCTTGATCAGGCCGACGCCGCGGTCCAGTTGTTCCTGGCCCGCTTCGAGCAGGAGCACGCGCGCGCCCGCATCGGCGAAGCACATGGCGATGCCACTGCCCATGGTGCCGGCGCCCAGCACGGCGACCTTGCGCACATCACGCGTGGGCGTATCCTTCGGCAGGTCGTCGACCTTGCTGGCCTGGCGCTCGGCGAAGAACACATAGCGCAGCGCAGCCGACTGCGGGCTCATCATGCAGCGCAGAAAGATTTCCTGCTCCCTGGCCAGGCCCGCTTCGAAGTCGGTCTGCGTGGCGGCCTGCACGGCTTCGACGGCGGCCTGCGGCGCTTCATAGCCCGCCTTCTTCTTCGCGAGCATCGCGCGCGCCTGCTCGAATACGGCGGCGTCGGTTCCGGCGATACCGGCGCCGAGGTCGCGGGTGCGGCGCACGGGGTGCGCGTGCTCGATGATGTTCTGCGCGAAGGCGAGGGCCGCCTCGGCCAGGTCGCCTTCGACCACTTCATCCACCAGCCCCAGTTGCTTGGCCTGCAGCGCGGTGATGGGCTTGCCGCTGGTAATCATCTCGAGGGCGGGCTCGACGCCGATGAGCCGTGGCAGGCGCTGCGTGCCCCCCGCGCCGGGGATGATGCCAAGCGTGACCTCGGGCAGGCCCAGGCGCGCGTCGGCCTTGGCCACGCGGTAGTGGCAGCCGAGTGTCGTCTCGCAGCCGCCGCCCAGGGCGGTACCGTGGATGGCGGCGACGACGGGTTTGGGCGACAGCTCGAGCGCGTTGATGACATCGTTGTGCAGGGGCGGCTCGATACCGGTGCTGAATTCCTTGATATCGGCGCCGGCGATGAAGGTGCGTCCGGCGCACGCCAGCACAATGGCCTCGATGTCGGTGTCGGCTTCTGCCGCACGCAGGGTTTCCAGCAGTCCCTTGCGCATGGCGTGGCTCATCGCGTTCACCGGCGGATTGTCGATGGTGATGATGCCGATGCCTGCATGCTTGCCGAGTGTGACGACGTCGCCCATGACGCTTTCTCCCTGTTCTTGGCCCTTGCTCAAACCGGAATCATAGCGATTGCGCCCCCCCGAGCGACAGGGGGCGGGCTTAATGGGTGGCGAGCGCGCGGGCCTCGGCCAGGGCGGCCTGATAGACCGGCAAGACCGAGGCGCGCAGTTCTTCGACGTGGGCCAGCAGATCGCCCGTGATGCCGAGGCGCGCGGCCAGTTCCTGGCGCTCTTCTTCTGCGTCGGGCAGCTGCGCGATGCTGGAGCCGTCGCGCATGCGCAGGCGGTTGAGCACCTGGCGCTGGCCGTTGTAGGCGTGGCGCAGCACGTCGCGCGCGTCGCCCCCGGCGATACCCTCGGCCTCGAAGATATCGAGCACGCCGAACACATCGCCCCGGCGCACTGCGGGCAGGGCTTCGGCATGGCGGACCTGCCAGAAGCGCACCGCCAGTTCGATATCGCTGATGCCGCCGGGCGCATACTTCAGGTGCAGGCGCCCGCCCTTCTCCACGTGTTGTGCGCGCAGGCGCTCGACCTGGTCGAGGTCGGCTTCGCTGAAGGGCGCGTTGAAGGCGATGTCCTTGGCCATGCGCTCGCACCGCGCGAGGAAGTCGGCATCACCGGCAATGGCGCGCACCTTCATCATCGCGAAGCGCTCCCACGCCTGGGCCTCTTCGCGGTAGTACTGGTCGAAGCGGCGGGTGCCGGCGGCCAGCGGTCCCTTGTTGCCATCGGGCCGGAGGCGCGCGTCCACGTCGTAGAGCGTGCCGTAGCGGGTGGCCTGTTTCAGGCGGTTGATGAGGCGGCTGCCCAGGTTGTCGGCCGCCTGCTGCATCGATTCGCCGCTGGCCAGGTGCGCCTCGCTGTCGTACAGGAAGAGCAGGTCGAGGTCGCTGCCATAGCCCATCTCCCAGCCGCCGAGCTTGCCGACGCCCAGGACGGCAAAGGGAAACCGGCCGCCGTCGTAGCGCTTCGCCATCTCGCTGCGCACCTCTTCGAGCGCGGCCTCGACCACGACGTCGGCGAGATACGACAACGCGTCGCCCACCTTGGCCACGCTGAGGCCACGGGCCAACTCGCGCATGCCGGTACGCAACAGTTCGCCGTCGCGCAGGC
This sequence comes from uncultured Nitrospirales bacterium, assembly GCA_964390765.1. Taxonomy (GTDB): domain Bacteria; phylum Hydrogenedentota; class Hydrogenedentia; order Hydrogenedentales; family JAGMZX01; genus CAYMLC01. The sequence goes on along the minus strand of CAYMLC010000059.1, from coordinate 5,873 downwards.
GATAGAGGGCGGCATCGCGGTCGTAGGCGCGCTGCAATCGTGCGAGTTGTGCGCGCAGACCCTCGGGCGTGGCGGGCTCGTCGAGGGCGCTTGCCGTGCCGACCAGGTCGAGCAGGCCGGGGTCGCGGACCAGATACTGCGTGAGGTAATCGCTGTTGATGACGAGCGCGACCAGATAGTCTACGAGTTCGGGGGTGTATTTCAGGAGGTCGTAAAGCGCGCCGGTGGCCCGCACACTGGTGAACAGCCGCGCGATCTGGCCGAGGGCGCGGTCGGGTTGCGGCGTGGCGGCCAGCGCCTCGAGCAGCGCGGGGGCAATCTCGCGGAAGCGTTGGCGGATGTGCTGGCTGTAGGGCGCCTGCGGGGTGCCGACGGCAAGGGTCAACAACTCTTCGCGCGCCGCATCGCAGTTCTGGAAGCCGCGCGCCGCCAGGGCCTCTCGCCCGGCTTCGCCATCGCTGTTCGGGTCGAGCAGGTCGCCCACCCAGAGGTTGCCGGCACCCTCGGTCGAGAGGAAGCGGTCGAGAATCGCGCGGGTCTCCTGGGCGCGGTCGCGGTAAATGTTGAGGAAGCAGGGGCCGTCTTCATAGCCGAGGCGCCGCGCCAGTTCGTCGAGGGCGCCGGGGTCTTGCGGCAGGGCGTGCACCTGTTGGGCGCCATCGATTTGCAGGCGGTGCTCGACCCGGCGCAGAAAGTTGTAGTTACTGGCGAGGGCCTGTGCTTCGAAGGGGCGCAGCCGGTGGCGCCGGCCCAGCTCTTCGATGGCGGTGAGCGTGCTGCGCGTGCGCAATTCGGGCACGCGCCCGCCCTCGAGCAGTTGCAGCATCTGTACGGTGAACTCGATATCGCGAATGCCGCCGCGGCCAAGCTTCACCTCGGTCTCGTCCTGGCCGCGCTTGGTCACCTGCGCCTCGGTCTGGCGCTTCACATCGCGAATGTCTTCGAGGGTGTCGTCGTCGAAGTAGCGCGGAAAGACGAAGGGCCGCAGCCGCTCGATAAAGGTCTCGCCCAGTTTCAGGTCGCCCGCGCAGGGCCGCGCCTTGATCATGGCCTGGCGTTCCCAGGCGCGGCCGTAGGTGGCGTAGTACTCGAGCGCACTTTCGAAGCGCACACTGAGCGGGCCCATGCGCCCGTGCGGGCGCAGGCGCATGTCCACGCGGAAGACGTGGCCGTCGACGGTCTGCTTGCTCAGCGCCTCGATAATCAGCTCGCCGAGGCGCTGGAAATACTCGGGGACGGAGGTGCGGCCCGGCGCTTCGCCGCCTTCGCCATAGACAAAGAGCAGGTCGATGTCGCTGCTGAAATTCAGTTCGCAGCCGCCCAGCTTGCCCACGCCCAGCACGACGAAGGGCGGCAGGGCTTCGGCCTGGCCGAGGCGTGTGGCCTGGCCGATTCCTGTGGCCTGGCCGAGGCGTGTGGCCTGGCGGGCGTGTGCCGCTTCGAGCGCGACCTGTACCGCGGCATCGGCCAGGTTCGAGAGGTCCTCGGTCAGCGAATGGATGGTGGCGTGCCCGACGACATCGCGCACGGCGATGCGCAGCAGTTCGCGCTGGCGGAAGCGGCGCAGGGCGCGGCAGACCTCGTCCCAGCCGGCCGCGGGTGGCACGGTGTCGCGCAGGACATTGGCCATCTCTTCGCGCGGGCGGGCGCGGTCGAGGGGCGCTTCATCGCGCAGCCACCAGGCATCTTGCGGTGTGGCGCACAACTGGTCGGCGAAGTGGTGGCTCTGCGTGAGGATGGTCAGCAGCAGGTGCAGGTAGGCGGGGTCGGCGGCCCAGGCGGCTACTTCGAGGTGCGGCTCGTCGAGCGCTTCCAGAAAACGCGCCGCCCGCTCGAGTGCCTTTTGCGGGCTGGCGGCGTGGTGCAGTTCCGTCGCCAGTGCGCCAGCGAAGTGCTGCGGCGCACATTCGAGGACGACCTCGAGCGCCTGCTGGGCGCGGCGTCCATCGGTGAAGTGTAGCTCGTCGAAGGGTTCTTGCATCGCTGCCCATTGGCGCGCGGCCCGGCGCACCGGCGTCGTGGGTGCCCGCCACACGAACGCGCGGCATTATAGGGACGCGGGCGCACTAGGCCAAAGATGGCGTTGCGGTTGCTGCGCGCCGCCCCCGGGCGCTGTGCTATTCTTGCGTTTTCGCCAACCCGGCCACCCCACACCCAGCCCATGTTCGACCTCGGCGCAGATTCTCAGGTGCAGCAGCGCGCGGCCGCCAAGCCGCGCCAGGGGGCGTGGCCCATCTACCGGCGGCTGGTGGGCTATGCGTGGCGCTACAAGGGGCGGCTGGCGGTTTCGCTGTTGTTCGCGCTCGTTATCGCGGCGTCGTTCGGCACGATGCTGGTGGGGATGGGCACGGTGGTGAAACTCGTCTTCGTGACGCCGGCGGAGGGCACGCTCGACCCGGCGCAGGAAATGGCCGGCGACCTGCGCGGCTACCTGGAAACGATGCAGGCCTGGCTGGGCTGGGCGCCGCAACAGCTCGACGAGCGCTTTCTGGCACTGGTCGAACAGATGCGTGCCGCCCCGATGACCGCGCTGTTCGTGGCGTGCGGATTCGTGCTGGCGCTGGCGCTGATTATCGGCATTGCGCGCTTCCTGCAGGAATACTTCGCCGGGCAGATCGGCGCGAGCATCAGCACCGACCTCGGCCTGGCGATGTATGAGAACCTGATGCGCCAGTCGCTGCGCTATTTCGAGCAACGCTCGAGCGGCGACTTGCTGGCCCGCTTTACCAACGACATCTTCATGGTGAACCGCGGCCTGGCCGGCGTGTTCGTGAAGCTGATGCGCGAACCGATCAAGGCGGTCACGTTTCTGGCTATCGCCCTGTCGGTCGACCCGGTGCTGACCATCGCGGGCGTGGGCGTGCTGCCGCCGGTGGTTCTCTTGCTGGCACGGCTGGGCAAGCTGGTGCGGCGCAGCGTGCGGCGTTCGCTGCAGAAGGTCGCGTCGATGGCGTCGCTGGTGAACGAGACCGTGCAGGGCATGCTGATCATCCAGAGCTTCAACATGCAGGCGTACGAGGTGAGCCGGGTGCGCGGCGAGATCGACAAGCTGCGCGGCTTTCTGTTGCGCATGGCGCGGCTGAATGCAGCCACGGGGCCGCTGACCGAGTTCATTCTCGTGATCGGCGTGGTGGTCTTCGTGCTGCTCAGCGGGCGCCAGGTCATCAGCGGCACGCTGGATGCCGGCGACCTGGTCACGCTCTATGTCGCGCTGGCCATGATGCTCGATCCCGTGCGCAAGCTGTCGTCGGTCAACAACATGATTCAGACCAGCGTGGCCAGTGCCGAGCGCGTGTTTGAAGTTATCGACAGCGAGCCGGACTTCGATGAGGCGCCCGATGCCCAGGCGCTGCCGCCGCTGCACGATGCGATTCGTTTCGAGGGTGTCTCGTTCAGTTACGACGGCAAACGCACGGTGCTCGACGGCATCGACCTCGAGATCCGGCGTGGCGAGATGGTGGCGCTGGTGGGCTTCAGCGGCGCCGGCAAGAGCACGCTGGTGAAGCTGGTGCCGCGCTTCTACGACGTAACCAGCGGGCGCATCACGCTCGATGGCATCGATGTTCGCGCGGCCACGCTCGAGAGCCTGCGCGCGCAGATTGGCATCGTGACGCAGGACACGATTCTGTTCGACGAAACGGTGCACGCGAACATCGCGTTTGGGTCGCCCGATTACGACGCGGCGCGGGTGCGTGCGGCGGCGGAGGCGGCGAATGCCAGCGCCTTTATCGAGGCGCTGCCCGAGGGCTATGAGACGCGCCTGGGCGAGGCGGCGGGCACGCTCTCGGGCGGGCAACGCCAGCGCCTGGCGATCGCGCGCGCGATTGTGAAGGACCCGGCGATCCTGATTCTCGATGAGGCCACGTCGAGCCTGGACAGTGAGAGCGAGCGCGCGATTCAGGCTGCGCTCGATGCGTTTGTGGCGGGCCGTACGACCATCGTGATTGCGCACCGCCTGTCTACGGTGCAGCGGGCCGACCGCATTGTGGTGCTGGATGCGGGGCGCGTGGCAGAGCAGGGCACGCACGAGGAACTGCTGGCGCATGGGGGCATCTATCGCCGCCTCTACGAGACGCAGTTCGGGCCACAGGCGCAGGCGCCGGTCTCGTGAGGCGGTTGGCGACAGCGGCGTTGTTGCTGCTGGGAGCGTGGGGATGTGGCGCGCCCGATGCGGAATCTGCGCCAGCGCCCGAATCCTCAGCGCCGGCGGCACCGGGCACGACCGAGGCGCCGGCATCCGGCAGGCCCAATACCCCCGCGGCCAGCGCGGCACCGGCCGCGCCCGATACGCCGCCACAGCACACGGTAAATGTGACGGTGACCCGTCTCGACGGTACGCCGCTGCCCGGCGTGGGCGCGCTGGCGGCGCCCTCGCCGAATGCGTTCGAGGAACCGGTGGCGCGCAGCAACCTGACCAATAACCAGGGCCGTGCCGCCATGCGGGTGCCGGCCGATGCCGACCTGTATGTGCGCGGCTGGGACCCGGACATGCGCTACTTCGCCAACAACTATTACCGGCTGACGCCGCGCGCGCCCGAGACCTTCGACTTCGCCCTGACGATGGTGGAGGGCGGCACGCTGGAGGGGGTCTTCTTCGGCCCCGATGGCCGGCCTCTGGCCCATGCCGGTCTGCGCATGGTGATGGTGCACCCCAGCGAAGGGGCCTGGTGGCCCGCGCGCGCCACGACCGATGCCGAGGGGGCCGCGGTCTTTGCGCCGGTGCCGGCGGGTGAGTATCTGCTGCGCATCAACGCGGCGGGCGGCCTGCAGGGTGAAGTGGCGCAGGTGGCCCTGCCGCCCGGCAGCACGCGCAGCCTGGGCGAGGTGTTGTTGCACTAGCTGCTTGCCCGGCGCGGGCCGCCGCTTGCAATGGGCGGTTACGCGTTGGGCGCGGTGCCGGCGCTGCGCTCGGCGCGAAACTGCAGCGAGGCGTAGAACGCGGCCTGCGGGAAGCGCCGGGGTGCCAGCAGGTGCGCGGTGTGGCGGGTGTAGGTGCCCAGTCGCCACAGCAGGCAACGCGCTTCGAGCACGCGCCCCCCATCGCCGCGGCTGCGCGCATAGAGGAGCTTGGGCACAAAGACCAGCGCACCCTTCACCAGGCGTGCGGCACAGCGCGCGGCCAGGGCCGGCTTGTCGCGCACGCGCCCGTCGACCTCGGCCAGCGCCACCCCCACGCGCCGCGAGGCCCACCGGAAGTACGCCTCGCGCGTGCGCGATTCCGGGATGAGGTGGTGCACCACCGAGCGCGGATTGAAGTAGACACGCAGGCCGGCGTTCAACAGCCGCAGCATGAACTCGGCGTCTTCTCCGCCCCACACCAGTTCGGTATCGAAACCATCGAGCTGCTCGAAGACGTGCCGCGCAAACATCACATTGCCGGTGCCGGGACACTGCATCAGTTGTTCGATGCGGCCTTCCGGGTTGCGCTTCTGCCCGAGAATCGCGGCGGTGATCCCGGTCAGCGGGTATTCAGGCAGAGCGGCCAGCTCCAGCTCGACCCCGCCGCCCACGCAATCGGCGCCGCTTTGCTGGGCCGTGTGCCACAGTTCGATGAGCCAGCGCGGGTCGTTGCGCTGGTCGTCGTCGGTAAAGGCAATCCAGTTACCGCGCGCGGCCGCTACGCCCGCGTTACGCGCCGCCGCCACGCCGGCACCTGCGCCCGCCACACGCCGCATGGGCACGGAAGCCTGCGCGGCGGCTTCTTCAATGACCTGGGGGGTCTCGTCGGGGCTGGCGTCGTCGACGACGACGATTTCGTAAGAGAAGGCCGCTTCGGTTTCCTGGGCGAGCAGGCTGGTCAGCGCGATGCGCAAGACGGCGGCGCGGTTGTAGGTGCACACCACCACACTGATGTCGGGGTGCTGCATGGTGCC
>CAYMLC010000058.1:0-11572 GCA_964390765.1 uncultured Nitrospirales bacterium | reverse complement strand
TGCAGGCGGTCATCCTGCGTATAGCGCTCGGACAAGGCCTCGTCGAAGGCCTGTGCAGCGGCGTCGCTTGCGCCGTGCTCATCCGGCTGTGGCGCGGGTTGGGCGTTCGATGCCATAGGCCTCAGCTTGACTCCCCGCGTTGCCGGGCTGCGCGCAACAACAACTCACTGGCGCGTTGCTCGCGCGTGCGCGTGTCCCGGCCCGTCCGCACGGGCGGCGCAGCTTCGGCGCCGTGCCCCGCTGGCTCTGCGGCCGCCGCGCCCTCGGCCGGGTTCTCCGCGGTCGGCGCAACCACGGCCGGGGTCACGCCCGATTGCAGGGCAGCGGCGGCAGCACGGGCGCGCCGCTCGGGCGCAGGCACCGTGGTCTTGTCGATGGTGTGCAGCACAAGGTCTGTATTCATGTGGCGGGAGCGCACCTGTTCGGCCAGGATGAGCGCATTGCGGCACAGGGTGACCATCACGCGCGGATTGCCTTCCGCAAAGGCGTGTATGGCCCGCAGTGCTGGCTCTTCGAAGTGCGGGCCGTGCTCCGGCGTGGCCCCCGCCTGCTGCAGGCGGAACTCGATGAACTGCCGCGCCTCGTCGAACTGGATGGGCTGGAGCGTATAGGTAAGGTTGATGCGCTGCGCGAAATTGGGGGCCGCCTGGATGACCTGCGTCCACTCCATCTGCGCGAACAGCAACAGGTTCAACAACTTGTGCTGGTGCGTCTCCAGATTCTGCACCAGCCGCAACAGCTCTAACTGGCCGCGCTTATTGAGATTCTGCGCGTCGTCAATCACGAGCGTGACCACCTTGTCGCGGTGGCGCAGCAAGTGCTGATTCAGCGCTTCCATATACGCGACAAAGGACTGCTTTTCCGGCTGTACACCGAACTGTGCCACGATGCTCTCGAGCAGGGCGAAGCTGGTCCACGAGGGAATCGGCGAACCGACCACGGCCGTAAGGTATTTGCCGGGGTCGGCCTTCATGCCGGTGAGCAGCTTACGCAGCAGGGTGGTTTTGCCCGTGCCGTAATGGCCCAGCACCACGGCTATCCCATGCCGGGCATCGATACTGTTCCACACCCGAAAGAGACACTCTCGGTGTTCGCGTGTGGCGTAGAAGTACACCGGGTCGGCGGTGGGTGCGAAGGGTTGCTCGTGCAGCCCGAAATACGCCAGATGGCTTTCGGTCGCGTCTTGCATTGAATAGCCGCGCGGGCACTCCCAGCGTTCGCCGCCAGGCCCCGCCGGCCGCGCTGGCATGGCCATCCGGCCTCACGGCACGGGCGCGGACAAGACCCCAAGGCTTTACAGTTTTCACCGCGTTAGCTATACTTCCGCCATGCCCAACGGGTGCGGAAACCTGTTCTTGCCGGGTGTATTCTAAAGGCGTCCCACACTAGTGTCAATGGTTTATCTCCAGATTCTCGGGTTTGCGGAGCGCTCATCCCTGGTTTTCCCGGCAACAACGGGAACGCCTATCGTCTCAGGGTCCGCCACCGGTACGCATAATGAGTGAAGCGCTCATCTGTCTGACGGGGAAGGAGGGAAAGCGCCGCTTCGCCCTCGCCAAGACGCTCGCCATTGGCCGCGCTCCAGATAACGATATTGTGCTCGAGGACCCACAGGTGTCGCGCCGGCATGCCAGCGTCGAGCGTGGCCCACGCGGCGCGCTGTTGCGTGATCTCGGCTCGGGCAATGGCACCTTCGTGGGGGGCCGCCGCATCGAGCAGCATCTGCTGAGTGCGGGCGACATCATCCATATCGGCACGCAGGAACTGCGGTATGAAGGCGCACCGGCCGCGCGGGTGGCCACAGTCACCGACGATACCGACGATGCCACCGACAGTGGCGTACGCTTCCGCCGTACCGGGGAAAGCGGGCAAGTGGAGGCGGCGAAGGCCGAAGACCTGTACCGCACGCTCTTCCAGGCCGGCCGGGAACAACAACCGACCGCCGACAACCTCACCCGCAGCAAGCAGCATCTGCAGGCGATATATGCCGCCAACCAGATTGTCGCCATGGAGCCGGACCTGAACCTGATCTTCAAGCAGATCATGGAGCAGGTGTTCGATCTGGTTCCGGCGCAAAACGGCGTGATCATGCTTCAGGACGAGAACGATGCCGAGGGCCTGACCACGGTTTTCGTGAAGGCGCGTGAGGCCAGCGGGTTCACCGTCAGCATGACTATCGTGCAGCGCGCGCACAAAGACCGTGAAGCCGTGTTGACCCAGGACGCGTCGGGAGACGACAGCTTCGAAGCCGGCGCCAGCATCATCACACACAACATTGCCTCGGCCATGTGCGTGCCGCTGCAGCACCAAGACGAAGTGCTGGGAGTCCTGTATGTTGACACGCGCGGCCACAAGCACGCTTTCTTGAAGGACGACCTAGAGCTGCTGGTGGCGATTGCCGCGCCGGCGGCCATCGCGATACGCAACGCGCAGTACCTGCGGCAGATCGAGCAGAGCTATGAAGACACCCTGCGCGCCTTGTCGAACGCCATCGAAATGCGCGACCACTACACCGTGGGCCATACCTGGCGCGTGACCAACTTTGCCCTGGCCATCGCCCGCGAATTGGGATGGGACGAGGACAAGCTGCGCGAGTGCCAGATGGGTGGCGTGCTGCACGACATCGGCAAGATTGCCGTGGACGACGCCATCTTACGGAAGCCCGACCGCCTGACCGAAGACGAATATGCCAAGATGAAGATCCACCCCGAGCGCGGGGCGGGACTCTTGCGCGATATCGAGTTTCTGCAGCCGCTGATCCCATACGCGCTGTACCACCACGAGCGCTTCGACGGTGGCGGTTATCCGCATGGGCTGAAGGGCGAGGACATCCCCATTGAAGGGCGCGTGGTCGCCGTGGCCGATGCGCTCGATGCGCTCACGAGCAACCGGCCGTACCGGCGTGGCCTGCCGCCGGACAAGGCAATCACCGAGATTATCGAGCCGGGGCGCGCCACCCAGTTCGACCCGGATGTGGTTGATGCACTCTTGCGGGTGTACAAGGCCGGCAAGATCGACCGCATCCTTCAGGACTATTACCGCAAGGATGAGAAGAGCGTGGCCTGCCCCTACTGCAGCACCTTCATCCGCCCGCCGGAAGATGCCGGCACGGGCGACGAATTCGAGTGCGAGATTTGCCACCGCCGAATGCAGTTGCTGGTGCAGAACGACGCCTACTACGCCAAGCTGGTCACCCAGAGCGGACCGATGGACATACCCTCGGACAACCGAGAGCGCAGCCGGATCGGCTGAGGGGCGCAGCACCGCTTCGTCTTGCTACACTCAGGAACAAGCAAGGCAGAGGTTGTAGCATTGCAATACGGTAAGGCCACCCCCGATGACCCCGCCCCCGTGCTGGTGGCTACCGGCGATGTCCCCTATCTACAGACCATCAGCAACTTTCTCGAGCACGGACCGTTCGAAGTAACCCGGGCACCCGATGCCGCCGCCGTGCTGCGGCTGAGCGGGCGAATGGCGTACGACGTGGTGGTGTTGGACGTGGCGCTGAACGAGGGGGCGGATGTGGAGCTGGTTTCCTATATTCGTCAGCGCAACGCAGGGGCGCACGTCATTCTGTTGTTCGAGGTGGCGCAACTCGAGCGGGCACTCGAGGGGCTTCGCCAGGGTGCCTTTTTCTACCTGCCGAAGAGTGCGCCGCCGTCGGACGTGGCACTGGTCGTCGAGAAGGCGGTGCGCCACCTGAATACGCACCGGCAAATGGGCCAGTACGAGCAGAGCGCATTCATCGAGTTTATCGGCACAGCGCCGGCCATGCAGCGCGTGGTCGAGATGATTCGCAAGGTGGCGCCCACCGACAGCACGGTCTTGCTGCTGGGCGAAAGCGGCACGGGCAAGGAGGTGATGGCCAACGCCATCCACCGGCTGAGCGACCGCCGCGAACAGCCCTTTATCGCTATCAACTGCGCGGCGCTGCCGGAAGGCTTGCTGGAGAGCGAGATGTTTGGCCACGTGCGCGGGGCCTTTACCGGTGCCGAACGCGACAAGACGGGGCTATTCGAAGAGGCCGACGGTGGCACGCTGTTTCTCGACGAGATTGGCGAGATGGCGGCGCTGACCCAGGCCAAGCTGTTGCGTGTGCTGCAGAACGGCGAAATACGGCCAGTGGGCGCGGCGCAGGGCAAGCGCGTAGATGTGCGGGTCATTGCGGCCACGAACCGCGACCTGGCCGTGGCCGTGCGCGAGAATACGTTTCGCGAAGACCTCTACTTTCGCCTCAACGTCTTCACCATCAGCATTCCCCCGCTGCGCGACCGGCGCGAGGCGCTGCCCGCCCTCATCGGGCATTTTCTCAGCCGCTATGCCGCACGCTACGGCAAGACGGTACAGGGCTTCGACGACACGGCAACGGCCTTGCTGAATCAGTACAGCTACCCCGGCAACGTGCGCGAGTTGGAGAGCATCGTATCGCATGCGGTGATCATGGCCGAGGGCGAGCACATTCACAGTGGGGACCTGCCAGAACGCGTGCAACGCCAGAACGCGCACCGCCCGGCGTTGCCCTATGTGCCCGAAGACCGGGTAGCCACACTGGACGAAGTCGAAGCCGCGCATATTCAGCGTGTACTCGACCAGATGGACGGCAATCAGACCAATGCCGCCAAAGCGCTGGGCATCTCGCGCTCGACGCTTTGGCGCAAGCTGAAGCAATACGGCCTCGCGCCGGCGACCTCAGCCGAATAATTCTAGCCGGGGCGTAGTGTCCCCCCTGTGCCTGCGCGCCTTCCTGCTGCCTGCGGTGTGCCCCTGCGCCATGCCCCTTTACCAACCTGCCCATGACAGGCCGTGGCCCGTGTATACACACAGAAAAGCCGCCAGCCCGGAGGCTGGCGGCCGTGATTCGCTTAGGATTCTGTGGCGTCTACGACGTTAACTGCGACCTCGCTTACTTGCGGCGACGCAGCGTGGCGGCACCGGCCAGCGCCGTCAGCGTGGCGAGGGCGGCAAGGCCCAGACCACCGGCCACCGGCAGCGAGCCCGCGGGCACGACCGTGATTTCAATCGAGTTCGAAACGGTGACCTTGGAGGCACTGTCCGTCACGGTTACCGTGTAGGTACCCGCATCGTCCGGCGTCACATTCTGCACCGAGAGGCTCTCGCCCGTCTCACCGGCCAGGTCGCTACCATCCTTCGACCACTGAATCGAGAACGGCTCGACCAGACCACGCGGCGCGATGTTAAGCGTCAGGGTGCTGCCCTGCTCGACCACACCATTCGGCGCACCGAAGATGGTCACAAACGGGGCTTCCGTTTCGCCTTCGCCTTCACCCTCGCCTTCACCTTCACCTTCACCTTCACCTTCGCCCTCAGCACCGCTGCCCAGCGCGACAGAGACATAGGTCGCCGGGTCGCCGTTGCCACCGCCGTTGGCGTCGTATTCGGTCTGGTTGTCGTCACCGTCGCCGTCGGCGTCACCCGTGGGGCCGAAGATGTCGGGAAAACCGGTCAGGTTGCTGGTCGGGATAACTTCGCCAAGACCGGCGTTGTTCAGGAAGCCGGCGAGGTTTACCACCGCTTCAGTCGAACCCTGGTCGCCAATGGTGGCATACCCGGCCAACAGTGCCAGCAGGTCGGGAATCAACTGCTGAACCTGCGCGATGTCGTCGTCGGTTACCTCCGGCGGCAGTTCCACACCGGCCGCGCCCAGCAGCGTACCCACGAGACTCGGCGGATTGTCGGTGATAAGACCAAGCAACTGCCCGCCCGAAAGCGTGTCGAAGTTCGACTGCAGCGCATCCGCTACCTGCTGACCGGTCACGCCGCCCGGAAGGGTCGGAAAAGCACCGGGATTGTTGGCCACGGCCTGGATCAGACCGAATTCGTATTCGAAGTCGAGAATCCCGTTGCCTTCAATGATGACTTCCGGCTCGACCTGAATCGAGCCATTCAGGTCCGCCACGTCGCAGCCCAGGGAACCGAGCAGCGTATTGACTTCCAGCAGATCGTCTTCATCAAGAAGGCCAGACAGCAGACCCTGCAGGGCCGGCCCCTGCACCGTCGCGAGTACGCCGTCGGCCGTGGCACAGAAGTCCAGCGGATCCGGCAGAGCGACATTTACCTGTGCCTTCGCAGTAAGCGGCATGGCCGCGATGATTGCGGCAGCCGCCGCGCTTGCCCAGAGCTTCATTCGCATTGTGAAAAGATCCTCCCTGCGTCCCGGCACATTGCCGGGCGACCAGTGCAGCCAGTGTTGCTTTGCCTCAAACCGTCACAAAATCAAAGAGACCGTAACAGGTAGAACTTGGGCTTGGTCGTGTATGCCCGAGCCCGCATGCCCTTCCCGTTGCGCGTAGGCTATACCAGCCCCCGCGATTCTGTCAACCCCCTTCTGCCAGCCCGGCGAAGCCCTTTCTGCTGCGTGCTTTTCGCGCATTGACTTCGATAATTTAGAGCATCTATCCTATTAGCACTTTGTTAAGGCGGTGCAGACTGGTGGTGAGGAGCGCGTTTCGAACGTATCGCCTGTTTCACGTGGCCTTCGGGCCGCGAGGCATATAGACAGTTCGCACGGCATAGTTGCACGCAATCAAGAGCGCGGAGAGCACGCGGGCACAACCCGCCGCCAAGCAAGTACCGCGTGGGGTATTGCCCGCGAGCAACTCGGCCACCCGCTGCCTTCCTCCCTCTTTACCAACCACCTGCCGCCGCCCGTATTTCGTTGTGATACCGGATACCGCCGCCACGGCGGATAGGAGGCGAGTGAGCCATGAACATCGTTTTGGCAGTCGCCGGGCTGATTGCGGGCCTCGTGCTGGGCGCGCTCGGTGCGGTGGTTGGCGCGCGCTGGCGGGGTGAAAGCCTGCTGGGGCAAGCCAAGCGCGAAGCCGCGCAGACCCTGTCGGACGCCGAGCGCGAAGCCGCCGGCATGATGAAAGAGGCCAAGACCTCGGCCAAGGAGCTCGAGGTTGACCTGCGCGCCCAGCTGGAAAAGGAAGGGCGCGAGCAGCGGCGCGAGGTCAGCAATCTGGAGAAGCGCATCCTGGCCAAGGAAGAGGCGCTCGATAAGCGTTCGGAGGCGCTGGACAAGGAAGCCAAGGGCTTGGTGGCGCAGGAGCGCGACCTGGTCAAGCGCGAGAAGGGCCTGGAGACCGAGCGCGACAAACTGCAGCGTCTCATCCACGAGCAGACCGAGAAGCTGGAGGCCATTGCGGGGCTGACGGCCGAGCAGGCGCGGCGCGAGCTGTTCACCACGCTCGAGAACGAAGTGAAGCGTGACGCCGCCCTGCAGCTGAAGAAGATCGAAGACGAGATGAAGGAGAACGCGGAGAAGAAGGCGCGCTGGGTCATCAGCGAGGCCATCCAGCGTTGTGCCGCAGACCACGTGGCGGAGACGACGGTAAGCGTAGTAAATCTACCCAACGACGAAATGAAGGGCCGCATCATCGGCCGCGAAGGCCGCAACATCCGCGCGCTCGAAAACGCCACGGGTATCAACGTCATCATCGACGACACCCCCGAGGCGGTGATTCTGTCGGGCTTTGACCCGATCCGCCGCGAGACGGCGCGCCTGACACTCGAGCGGCTGGTGCAGGACGGGCGCATTCACCCGGCGCGTATCGAGGAAATGGTGGAGAAGGTGACGCAGGAGATGGACAAACTGATTAAGGAGCGCGGCGAGCAGGCCTGCTTTGAGGTGGATGTGCACGGCCTGCATCCCGAGATTGTGCGGCTTCTGGGCCGGCTGAGCTACCGCACATCCTACGGCCAGAACGTGCTGCGCCATTCGCAGGAAGTCTGCAACGTGTGCGGGATCATGGCTGCCGAACTGGGCCTGAACGTGGCCGAAGCCAAACGCGCAGGCCTCATCCACGACATGGGCAAGGCGCTCACGCACGAGGTGGAAGGTTCGCACGCGCTGCTGGGCGCCGACCTGGCCAAGAAGTACGGTGAAACCGATGTCGTGGCCAACGCAATTGGCGCGCACCACAATGAAATGCCCTTCGAGTCGGTGACCGCGGTGCTGGTGCAGGCGGCGGACGCGCTGTCGGCGGCACGGCCGGGTGCGCGCAGCGAGACCATCAACACCTACGTGAAGCGGCTCGAACAGCTCGAGGCCATCGCCGATGGCTATGGGGGTAGCGAGAAGGTGTATGCGCTGCAGGCGGGCCGCGAGGTGCGCATCGTGGTCGAGCCGACCCGTGTCAACGACGCGGAGGCCGCACAGCTGGCGCGCGACCTGGCCCGCAAGGTTGAGTCGGAGATGACCTATCCCGGCGAAATCCGGGTGACGGTGGTGCGCGAGACGCGCTCGAGCGAGGTGGCACACTAGGCGAGAGCTAGCCGGCATGGCGGCCAGTCGCAGGCGCTCTGCCGCGCGTGCTATGGTCCCGCGCCGACCGGGCCGGTGCTGCGCCGGCCGCGCACAGGGTGAGCAGCGATGGTGATCCTCTTCATCGGCGACGTCTTTGGGCGGCCGGGCCGCACCGCTGTGGCCGATTGGCTGCCGGCGTTGCGCACCCAGCACACCGCAGACCTGGTCGTCGTGAACGCGGAGAACGCGGCCGGCGGCCTGGGCGCGACGCCCGAGATTCTGCAGGAACTGCGCGACGCCGGGGCCGACGCCTTTACGATGGGCAATCACACGTGGCGCAAGCGCGTGCTGGTGTCGAAGATAGATGCCATGCCCGACGTGGTGCGCCCGGCCAATTATCCGGATGGCGTGCCCGGGCGGACGGCAACGGTGATAACGGCGGGCAACGGGACCGCGGTAGGGATCACCCAGGTGCTGGGGCGGGTCTACCTCGAGCCCTATGCCTGCCCCTTCGAGCGGGCACGGCGCGAGGCGGCCCGGCTGCGGCAGCAGACGCCGGTGGTACTGGTCGATGTGCACGCCGAGGCCACCTCGGAGAAGGTGGCGCTGGGTTGGCATTTGGACGGGCACTGCACGGCGGTGCTGGGCACGCACACCCACGTGCAGACGAATGATGCGCGCGTCTTGCCCGAGGGCACGGCCTACATGACCGACGTGGGGATGACCGGCCCGCGCGATGGGGTGATCGGCGTGGACCGCAAGGTCATCATCGACCGCTTCCTCACAGGGCTGCCGCGCGACTTTCGCGTGGCAGGCGGCGTGCGCCAACTGTGCGGGGCCGTGCTGGACGTAGACGAGACGACAGGACGCGCGCGGCACATAGCGCCCGTGTACAGGGAAGACGACGACTAGCCGCATGTACTTCAAGAGCATAGAAATGGCGGGCTTCAAGTCCTTCGCAGACGCGACCCGCATCTTGCTGGAGCCGGGCATCACCGCCATCGTCGGGCCGAATGGCTGCGGCAAGAGCAACATCCTCGACGGGCTGCGCTGGGCGCTGGGCGAGCAGAGCGCCAAGGCGCTGCGCGGCAGCCATATGCAGGATGTGATCTTCAACGGCAGCGAGAACCGTCCGCCGACCGGGCTGGCCGAAGTGACGGTGACCTTCGACAATGCCGATGCGCGGCTGCCCATCGACTTCACCGAGGTCCAGGTCACCCGGCGCGTGTACCGCTCGGGCGAGAGCGAGTATCTGCTGAACAAGGCGCCGTGCCGTCTGCGCGATATCACCGAGCTGTTCATGGATACGGGCATCGGCACCAGCGCCTACTCGCTTATCGGGCAGGGCAAGATCGACCTGGTGCTCAGCTCGAAGCCGGAAGACCGGCGCTATCTCTTCGAAGAAGCGGCGGGCATCATCAAGTACAAGACCCGCAAGCGTATGGCATTGCGCAAGCTGGAATCGGCAGAGCACAACCGCCAGCGGCTGCACGACATTATCGGTGAACTCGAGCGCCAGATGCGCGCGCTAAAGCGCCAGGTGAACGCGGCGATTCGCCACCGCGAACTGACCGAAGAGCTGCGCGCACTTGAAATTCGCGCCGCATGGCTGGCCCACCGCACGCTGAGTACACAGATCGCCGAGGCGAAAGCGCGGTATGCGACGGCGCAAGCCGCCTATGCCGAATCGCAGACGGCCTGCGAGCAGCAGGAAGCCGAGCTGGAAGCGCGTAATCTGGAGCGCATCGAGGTCGAGCGCGCCCTGATGGCACGCCGCGATGGTGTGTACCAGATCGACAGCGAGATGGAGAAGCTGGAACGGCAGGTGGCGCTCTTGCGCAAGGAGGCGGAGTTTGCACGGCAGCGGCGCGAGCAGTCGCTGAGCGATGCCGAGGCCTATCGCACGCGCGCCGCGGAGTTGGAAGCTGCCGCCGGCCAGACCGATACCCGCGCCGGCGGCATGCGCGAGCAGCAGGCGACGCTGCAGCGCCAACAGCAAGAGCGCCAGGCGGCCTACGCCGCGCAGGAAGTCGTCGTGCAGGAAGCGGAAGCGCGCGTGGAAGCGGTGCGCCAGCGCACGGTCGAATCGCTGCAGCACAAGAGCCAGACCGAGAATGAACTGCAGACGCTGTCGGCGAATCTCGAGCGCATCGACGAACAATTAAACGCCATCTATGGCCGGCAACAGGAAAACGAGAACCGGCAGGCGGCCCTGAGCGAAGCGCTGCAGGAGGCACAGGCCGAAGAGAGCCGGCTTCGCGAAGCCTTGGAGCAGGCGCGCACCGCCCGGGCGGCGGCGCAGCACGAGCGCAGCCAGTTGCGCGAGGAAGCCGAGCAGGCCAGCCAGACGCTGCAGCAGAACCGCGAAGAGGCCGGGCGGCTGGAGGCGCGCCTGCATAGCCTGCGCGAATTGCGCGACAGCTACGAGGGCTTTGCCGCCGGCGTGCGCGCGGTCATGCGTGCGCATCAGGAAGGCGTGGCGGAACTGCCGGGCATCATCGGGCCGGTGGGCGACCTCTTGAGTACCGAGCAACGCTATGAGCGGGCCATCGAGGCGGCGCTGGGCGGCCAGGTGAACAACATTGTCTGTGAAGATGCCGACGCCGCCAAGCAGGCCATCGCCTTCTTGAAGCGCAATCAGGCGGGCCGCGTGACCTTCCTCCCGCTGGACATGTTGCGTGCGCCCGACGGCGATGCGCGCGCCGCGCTCAGCGGCCAGCCCGGCGTGGTAGGGCCCGCGCTCGACGTGGTGCAGCACGAGCCGCGCGTCGAGAAAGCGGTGCGTTATCTCCTCTACAACACGGTTATCGTCGAGACCATCGACGACGCCATTCGCATCGCCCGTGCCGAGAGCCTCATCCCGCGGCTGGTCACGCTCGACGGCGAAGTGGTCCTGCCCGCCGGCGCGGTGAGTGGCGGGCGCACCCGGCACGAGAGCCGGGGCCTGCTCGGGCGCAGCGCCGAAATCGACGAACTCGAGCAGCGCACGGTATCGCTGCGCGGCGACCTGCAACGCCAGCGCAACGCGTTGGACGCCAAGGAAGCGCGCCTGGGCGAACTGCGCGAGACGGCCCTGCGCCTCGAAGGCGAAGAACAGGAACACCGCGAAGGCCTGGGCGAAGCGGGCCGAAGCGTGGCGCGCCTCACCGCGGAACTCGAGAGCACGCAGGAGGCCGCGCGGCAACTGCTGCAACAGCGCGATGCGCTGCAGGGGGAACGGCGCGGGAACGACGAACGGCGCGAAGCGGCGGCCCAGCGTGCGGCGTCCTTTGCCGGCGACGACGAGGCGCTGGAGCGCGAACT
>CAYMLC010000057.1:4509-11626 GCA_964390765.1 uncultured Nitrospirales bacterium | reverse complement strand
CTCGAGCAGATGATGCAGGCGATGGTCTAGGCGGCGTTGAGTTCGCCGATGACGGTGTTCAGTTCCTCGTTCGCGTTGAGATAATGGTGGAGCCGAGGGGGATCGAACCCCTGACCTCATGGCTGCCAGCCATGCGCTCTCCCAACTGAGCTACGGCCCCACAGGGTGGGCGGCCACAGACGCGGCCGCATGGCAGCCCAAAGTATACGAAGCCATCCGTGATGGGTCAAGAAAGGCCTCGCGACGCGAGACACAGGCCGATCGGGATGTTATGATCCCGGCTTCAAGTGGGGTGCCAGCCTTCGCCATAGCACGCACAAGACTGTCGGCTGCCGGTCGGCAGCGGGAGAATATCATGAGCTTTCCGATGGACACGTCCGCGTATAAGCCGATTGCCGTAGACCCCTTCACAGGCGGCTTTACGCCCGAGCAGTTCGCGCAGTTGCAGACGAACATCCAGGTGATGCGCGACCTCATCCTCTTTTTTACGGCGGTTTCGGGCGCCAAGGGCCAGAGCGGCCACACCGGCGGTGCCTACAGCATCAGCCCGGAAGTCTGCATTGCCACTGCATTCATGGCCGGCAGCGACAAGGTATACCCGATTCATTTCGATGAGGCCGGACACCGCGTGGCCACGCAGTATGCGCTCAGCGCGCTGCATGGCGAGATGCCCATCGACAAGCTGCTGGTCTACCGTGCGGCCGACGAAGGGCTCTATGGCCACCCCGAGCTTGATGCGGAACTCGGCATCAAGTTCGCCTCGGGCCGGCTCGGCCATATGTGGGCCTATGTCAATGGCGTGGCCAAGGCCAACGCGGACAAGGTGGTCTTTCTCTTCGGCAGCGATGGTTCGCAGATGGAAGGGAACGACGCGGAAGCCGCGCGTCTCGCCGTTGCGCAGCAGCTCAATGTGAAGGTCTGCGTCGACGACAACAACGTCACGATTAGCGGCCACCCCAATGACTACCTGCCCGGCTTCGATGTCGCCCGCACGCTCGAGGGCCACGGTCTGACCGTCGATGCGGGCGAGGGCGAAGACCTGGAGAAGCTGGTCGAGCGCATGCTGAAGGCCATGCGCACCGATGGACCCGTCGCGCTGGTGAACCGCCGCAAGATGGCGCCGGGCATCCCCGGCATTGAAGGCAGCCACGCCGGCCACGAAGTGGTGGGTACGGACGCCGCCATCGAGTATCTGCAGGCACGCGGCCACGACGAGGCGGCCGACTACCTGTCGAAGGTGGAGAAGGGCGCCGGCAATCGCAAGCACCGCGGCTCGAGTGAAGAAGTGGACAGCAACCGCAACACCTTCGGCAAGGTTGTCAGCAGCATTCTGGACGAGATGCCGGAAGCTGAGCGCGTGAAGAAGGTGCTGGTTGTCGACTCGGACCTCGAAGGTTCGACCGGACTCAAGCACATCCGGCAGACACATCCGGAAGTCTGCATTAACGGCGGCGTGCAAGAGCGCGGCAATCTTTCCGCGGCCGCTGGCTTCGGTTTTGAAGCGGGCCGCCAGGGCATCTTCAGCACCTTCAGCGCCTTCCTCGAGATGGTCATCAGCGAATTGACCATGGCGCGCCTCAACGAATCGAACATCATCTGCCATTTCTCGCACGCCGGCGTCGACGAGATTGCCGACAACACCTGCCACTTCGGCATCAACCTGTTGCTGGCCGACTGCATGGTGCCGGAAGAGGATGAGACCCGCCTGTACTTTGCGGCCGACGCCAAGCAGCTCGAGCATATTGTGCGCGGCATCTGGAACGGTCCCGGTGCGCGTTTCGTCTTCAGCACGCGCAGCAAGGTGCCGTTCATCCTGGACGAGCAGGGCGCGCCGTACTTCGGCGACGGCTACACGTTTACCGCCGGCAAGGACGAAGTCATCCGAGAAGGCGCGGCCGGCTATGTCGTGTCCTATGGCGAGACGCTCTACCGTGCGCTCGACGCGGTCGAACGCCTGCGCGAGGAGGGGGTCGATGTCGGCCTCATCAATAAGCCGACGCTGAACGTGATTGATACCGACATGCTGAAGAAGCTCGCGGCCGCGCCCTTTGTGCTGGTGGCTGAAGGGCAGAACATCCGCACCGGTGTCGGCAGCCGCATGGGCACTTGGTTCCTCGACCGGGGCCTTGCGCCCAAGCGCTACAAGCTGTGCGCCGTACACCGCAAAGGGGCCGGCGGCATCGCGGAGCATATGTACCACCAGGGTCTCGATGCCGACAGCCTCTATGGCGAGATCAGGGCGCTGCTCTAGCGCGCGATGCGCCAGAACAGGTGCAGGCTGGCGCCGGGCCACACCCTTACGATGGCCGGTCCGAGGGCGCGCAGCAGGGGCTGCGCACGCAGCCGGATGCGCTCGGGCGTGCGCGGATGGTCGAGCCACGGGCACAGCCCCAACTCGACCTCGCGTGCGAAGCCGATGGCCTCGAATTGCGTAAACCCGCCCGCGCGAAAGGCGCGCCGCACGTAGGCGGGCGTCACCATCTGCTCGAGCGCCTGCGGCTGCCAGCGGCCGAACGGGGCCCACGTGTCGCGCGCATAGGCGCCCGAGGCCTCTTGCCGCTGCTTCACCCAACCGGCGATGTTGCCATAGTTGGGCGCGCTCAGAAATATGCAGCCGCCCGGGCGCAACACGCGGGCCCACTCGCGCGCCGCGGCGGCCGGGTCGGGAAAATGCTCGAAGGCGTCGAAACAGCACACGAGGTCGAAGGCCTCGCGGGCAAAGGGCAGGGCCTGCGCGTCGCCGCGTGCCAGCGGAAAGCCCCCGCGCGGGACCACAACGTCCACGCCGGTATAGTCACCACCCGCGGCGCGCACCACCTCGCCGGCAAAGCCACGCCCGCACCCCACGTCAAGCACGCGCCTGCCCGCCGGGTCGATGCCAAGCTGCCGCCATACGCGCTGCAACAGGTCGCCCTGGTAGCCGTCGATGCCGCCGAAGGGCGAGCTGACCATACGCGGGTTGTCGCGGTAAAACGCGGCCACATCGTGCGGCGGCACGGCTAGTACCACACCATGCGCCGGGCGAAGCGGCTGCCGCTGTACACGGCGAGCGGGCGCAACACGGGATAGCACCATTCTGCTGAATTGCGCAGCGACCCACGCCGCACCTCGCGCAGCCATTGCACATACTTTGCCGGACTCGCAAGGTCGTACAGCAGGTCCCACTCGCTGTAGTGCACGTCCATCTCGCGCAGGGCCAGCCCCTCGTTGCGGCAACGCCGCCACACGCCGCGCAGGGTGTAGTTGTGGTGGTGCAAGGCCGCGGCGCCGTCGGGAAAGGCGATGCGCAGGCCCGCCACGTGCAGCTTGCGCTGAAACTGGAAGTCCTCGCCCGTGGCCTGCGGGTCGATGCGCAGGCGCTCCCACACCGCGCGCGGCACGGCGGTGTTCGCAAAGCTCAGCCCCTTGCCATAGCGGGCGGCAAAGCGGCGCATCTCGCGCGTGAAGTAGTAATAGCCGTTCTTCTCCCACTGGAATTGCGGGAACGCGCGGTCCGGGTCGGGGATAGAGCGGCCACTAACCGCACCGACTTCCGGGTCGGCCAGCGGCGCCAGCAATTCATCTAGCCAGTTGCTCGTGGCGGGGATGGCATCTTGCGACAGGTTCACCACGATGGGCGCCTGCGCCGCCTGAAACAGCAGGTTGCGCATGCGGCCCCAGTCGAAGGTGGCCTGGTCGACCTCGACCACGCGCACGGGATAGCCACGCAGCACGTCGAGCGTGCCGTCCTGGCTGCCGCTGTCGAGCGCCAGCACCTCGAAGCGGCGCGGGCTGGCCTGGCCGAACACCGCGTTCAGCAGGCGGCGCAGGTCGGGGCCGGCGTTGCGCGTGGGAATGCCAATGGTCACATCGTAGGCGTGGGCGTTCATGCGCCCGGCATCATAGTGCGCGGGCAGCAGGCCCGTCACGTTGTGCTATCGTCGCGCCGCTATGTCGCTGCGTACCCGCATCGCACGGCGCCTTGCCGGCTGGGCGCCCCTGCATCGTCTGCTGGCCGCCGCGCCCGAGCAGGCCTGGGCGCGTGCCGTGGTACATGGCTTCGTTCACGGTGGCGCCGGTGCCGCATACGGCGTCGGGGCGCCGCAGCGCGCGGCATTCGTGCGTGGCTTTCAGCGCATCACGCAACACATCGAGAGCGGCACGCCCTGGCTCGTGCATGTG
Organism: uncultured Nitrospirales bacterium; assembly: GCA_964390765.1. Taxonomy (GTDB): domain Bacteria; phylum Hydrogenedentota; class Hydrogenedentia; order Hydrogenedentales; family JAGMZX01; genus CAYMLC01. The sequence goes on along the minus strand of CAYMLC010000057.1, from coordinate 7,465 downwards.
GCGCTGGCCGAGGCGCTGCTGCGTGTGCCGCGCCAGCAACCCGGCATCGTCGTGGAATGTGGGGCGTGGAAGGGCGCCAGCAGCGCCGCCCTTTCGCTCGTGTGTGCGGCAATGGGCCGGCGTCTGGTCGTATGCGATTCGTTCGCCGGGCTGCCAGATGATGGCGAGCGACGGCACGTGGGCCTGCACACCGGCGTCTACGGACACTATCGCGCGGGCATGTTTGCCGGGACGCAGGAAGAGGTGGCGGCCAATGTCGCTGCCCACGGGGCGCCCGGCTGCGTCGATTATCTGCCCGGCTTCTTCGCCGATTCGCTGGCCGCGCTCGAGGGGCCAGTGGCCTTTGGCTTCCTCGATGTCGACCTGGCCACGTCCACACGCGATTGCCTGCGCGCGCTATGGCCGCTGCTCAACGACGGCGCCTGCCTCTACGCCGACGACGCCGGCGACCTCGAGGTGGTGCAGGTCTACTTCGATACCGCGTGGTGGCAGGCTGAACTCGGCTGTGCCGCGCCCGGGTTCGTGGGCTCGGGGTGCGGCCTGCCCCTTCGGCCGGGCTACTCCTCGCTCGGCTACACGCGCAAGCTCACCCGCTTCGACCCCGTCGAATGGCGGCGTGTGCCGTTTCTCTACTACCCCGACGGAGACGAATCCGCTGCGGATTAGTCCGCCGCGGCGGTCTGCACCGTCTGGTCGCGCATCGTCTGTTCGAGCATGGCGTCGAGCCGCATCAATCGGCGCTCGCCCTGATACAGGCCCATGTCGCGGACCGCGAAGTCCAGCGCGTAGTCGCTGCCCGAGACCGTAACCGTGTCGCCGTCCATTTCCCAGCGGCCCGTGTGGGTGCCGGGCCGCACGTCGACGGTACCGTCAGCGTTGAAGTGCAAGTCGCTGTAGGCGTGCAGCCGCCAGATGGTGCCGGGCAACACCTCGCGGAAGCGGGCCAGCATCTCGCCCTTGGGCCGTTGCGGCTCGAAGAGGCCCGGGTCGCGCGGAATGCTGTAGGCCAGGTAGCCGATGAACATCTCGTCGTGCGACTGTTCGCCGAAGCCGACGGTCACGTCGGGGTCGGGGTTATCCGGATTGAAGCGCGTATTGTCGAAGCCCCCCTGCACCTGCAAGATACTGCCCGCCGGCACCTCTATCGGCTGTGCAAGCGTATACAGCGGCTGCCAGTCGAACTGGTAGAAGGGGACCGACAACAACGTGTGCGCAGGGTGGGGGCCGGGCCGGTCGAGTGCGAAGCGCATGTGGCTGCCGCGGTAATGCATGTGCGGTGACATGGCCAGCAGCGTCACATCCTGGGGAAAGGGATAGCGCGTGCGCAGGGTGTAGTCATTCGAGTTCGGCGGAATCTCGAACCAGCGGTTCGATGCCGCGCGGATGCGCAGTTCCTTGGCCGGCGGTTCGTCGTAGAAGTAGAGGCCCATCTCCGTCTGGTCCACTTCTTCGCGGCCGGTCGCGTTGTAGTGCATCTGAAAGACAAACGTGGCGCCGGCCGGTACGAATTGGCCCGTGCCTTCGGGATACGCCGGCGGCGGCGCCCCCGGCAGGTAGGCCGCGAAGTAGCCGCTCAGCCCGCCGCGCGGGTCGTAGCGCAGGTGGCGGTGGCTCTTCGGATAGCGCATGAACACCAGGGCGTGGTGCACCACCTGCAGGTTCGTGGGCTTGACTTCCACCGCGCGCAGCCACGCGTCTTCCGTAAGCCCCGGGTCGACCTCGACGTATTCGTAGTCGAACACCCCCGTCGCCGGCAGCACCTGCGGCTCGGGCAATTGCATGGTCACGTCGGGCTCGCCCAGGGTCCAGGCGCGCTCGCCCACGCGCGCGCGCAAGCGCTCGGCATGCGCCACCAGCGGGTCCGGCGCGCTGCGGTCTTCACGCCGGGCGCCGTCTTCAATCCACGCGAGGAGGGTGCGCTCTTCTTCACTGGTCATGCCCAGCCCCGATTCGAACGCGCTGTAGTGCGGGTCGGCATGCCACGGCGGCATACGCCGCGTCATGATGGTTTCCTGAATCATGGCCGACCAGCCGCGTACATCGGCGTAGCTCTCGAGCGAGAAGGGGCCGATGCTGCCGTCCACGTGGCATGGCATGCAGCGGTTCGCCAGCACGGGCACCACATCTTCCTCATAACGGATCGCCGCCTGGTCTTCGTGCATATAGCTGATGAGGCAGCCCTTCACCTCGGTGCGGGCCGTGGCCACCGGCTCGCCCGCCAGGTGTGCGTCCAGCGCGTCACGCAGATAGTGGTTCTTCGGCTCCACGTTGCTGCCATAGTCGAAGCGGTCGTCCATCGCGCCGAAGTAAAGAAGCTCGAAGTCCTCTTTCGGGTCCGCCACCAGCACCGTCGCCGTGCGCTTCACCCCCATCGTGTAGGCGGTCATCTGGGCGGGGTCCTGCAGAATCGGCAGGTCAATCTCGAACTCGGCAGCTTCCTCCGCGATTTCGTCGCGGTCATCCTGCGCGTTGGCGTTCAGCATCAGAAACACCACACCGCGCTCGGCGTAGGTTTCGCGTAGATTCTTCAGGTAGGGCACGCTCTGCCGTACGATGGGGCAGCCGTTGCCGTGCAGGTAGATGACCACGGCTTCCGCATCGCCGTAGTGGTACAGCTCGTGGCTGGTACCCGTGTGGTCGGTCAGCCGGAAGTTCGGCATCTCGTCGAATGGCAGGTCATCGGCCGAGGCGACACTGGCCATGAGCGCGATGGCCAGCGCCAGCGCGGTACAACACTTCGACATTCCGCAGGACTCCTTGCGCTTGGTCACCCGTAGTATGGCACGGGGCGCTTCCGTGGGGTAAAGACCACATGCGCGCGGGGGGAGTTTCGCGTGCGGGCGTCACGCGCGAGCGGGGCAACACGCGGAGAAGGCGAGAGAGTGGCGAGCAGGCGCTAACGTGGCCCCGCCCCGCGTGCGCCGCTACCTGGCGGCCGAGATCGACCAGGTCCGCT
>CAYMLC010000057.1:1894-4499 GCA_964390765.1 uncultured Nitrospirales bacterium | reverse complement strand
GAAGAACGCGACCATGGGCACCCGCGTGAAGCGGATGGTTTCGTAAGGGTCATTGTCGCCGGCTTCGTAGAGCAGGCCGAGGGTGCTGGCGTCGATGGCGACGAGGCTGCTGTAGGCGGCCGGTCCGGCGTGGATGAGGAGGTCATGCGGCCAGGTCGCGGCGCCGTCGAGGCTGAGGCGTATGGTCATCCGCTCGCGTCGCTCTTCGTGGGCGGGATTGCTGAAGGCCACCGCCACGCCATCGGACGCGCGCTCGAGGGGGAAGCCAATCGCGCTGGCCTGGCACACGGGCTCGACGAGGGCAGGGTCGTCGCGGTCCTCGGTCCAGGTCAGGCCGCCGTCGTCGCTCCAACTCACCGCGCGCCGCGCCGTACCTCGGTAGTTACGCATGTTCTGATACAGGCGGCCATCGCCTAACTGCACGACCGCCGACTCGTTCACGCGTCCGTCGTGCAGGCCGCCGATGCTCCACGTTTCGCCGCCGTCTGTGCTGCGGATTACGTGGCTGTTCCACGTGTCCCGGTCCACCTTGAGTGAGTGGTTGCACGGAATCACGATCGTGCCGTCGTCGAGTTGAATGCCGTTGCCCGGGCCCGTGGCATACCAGCGCCACTCCGGCCGGCTCGCCGCTTCGGTAATCTCGCGCGGTTCGGTCCACGTTGCGCCGTGGTCACGGCTGCGCATCAGCCACACCGTGCGTCGCGGCGCCTGGCCCAGCAGAATCTGGTGCTCCTTGGCATCGCCCGCGTTTCGCGTCAGCAGCAGCAGCACGTCGCCGCTGTCACGCTCGACCACGGGTGCCGGGTTCCCGATGGTGTCCGGTCCCGCGTCGAACAGCAATTGCATCGGGCCCCACGTCACCCCGCCGTCCGTGCTGCGCTTCATCACCAGGTCGATGTCGCCCGCGTCCGCGCGGCTCTGCTTGCGCCCCTCGCAGAAGGCCAGCAGGTCGCCGTTGGCCGCCTGAATCACCGCCGGGATGCGGTAGGTGTGATAGCCGCCTTCGCCCGAGACGAAGACCTCGGTTGTCTGCGTGGCAATGGCCAGCGTGCTCAGCAGCAGCGTCGTCAACATGGCGCGCCCTCCGTACACGAGCATAGCAGATGGCCCCGGACAGGGCCGCTATCGGCCGCTGCCATCCGCCGTGCTACACTCGGCCGCGCCATGGGCCGGATACGTCTCTACGTCAAGACTGTGCGCATCACGCTGTGGTGCCTGCTGCTCTATCCCTACTGGCTGTTCGAGCGGTGGCGGCTGCGGCGTGACCCCACCGCCGTGCGTGCGCGGCGCCGCCACCTGTTTCGTATCTGGGCACGGGGCATCGCCCGCATCATCGGCCTCGAGATTCAGCACGAAGGCCCGCTGCCCGAAGCGCCCGCCTATGTGGTGACCAACCACTTGAGCTACGTCGATGTCTTCGTCTACGCCTCGTTACTCGGGCCGGTGTTTGTGGCGCGTGGCGATGTACAGCACTGGCCGGTCATCGGCAAGATGATGCAAAACGTGCAGATGCTCTTCATCGACCGCGACCGCGCGCGCGACACCGTGCGCGTGAACGAGGCGATCGCCACCATTCTGGAAGAGCGCGATATCGTGCTGGTCTTCGCCGAGAGCCGCATCACGCGGGGGCTCGATGTGGCCCCGTTCAAGAGTGCGCTGCTGCAGCCGGCCGTGGCCGCACAACAGCCGGTGCACCACGCCACCATCACCTATCGTACGCGTCCCGGTGCGCGCCCGCCCGCCGAGACCATTGCCTGGTGGCGGCCCGAGTCGTGGCCCACGCATGCCTCGCGTGTCTTGCGCAACCGCGGCGCCATTGCGCACGTACAGTTTGGGGCCGAACCCATGTTCGACGCGGACCGCAAAGTGCTGGGCGAGCAACTGTGGCGCGCGTCGCGCGCGGCCTACGTGCCGTTGGAATAGCTCGCACGTTCTCGGAAGCCATGGCCGCCAGCGCACCGCTGGGTGCACAGCTATGGTGTCGCCGTTTCGGGCCGTCGCGTTTGCGCCGCTAAGTGCGCAGTACGCCCCACGGGCCTGCATCGGCATGTGCGCGCAACCAGCCCACTTGCTCCTGCGGTGTGCACGGTGGGCAATCGAGGCCGCGCTGTATCGCCACTTCCCGCAGCGCTACCTCGGCAGGTTGCGCCGGCAGGTCGGCGTCGCGCAGGGCATGCAGCAGCCGCACCGTCTTGAGCGCATCGAACCAGCGGTGGAATTGGGCGCGCCGTGCCGCCGCCGCACGCGGCGCCGCGATCGTCTGCCATGCCGCTTCGAGCCGCGCCTGCGTGAGAAAGACGTACAAGACAGCGTGTTCCGCATGTGCCGTGTCGAACAGGTGGGCCGCCGGCGTACGCTGCGCCGCCGCATCGCTGGCCAGCGTCAGCCAGCGCGCCAGTACCGCATAGCTCTTCGGGTGATAGAGCCGGTCGCGCCGCGGGTCTCCTGCGCGATACCGGTTGATAGCGGCGCCGGTACCGAAGGGGACGCGCCACGACCCCCGCGCACTCGGCCGCACGGTGGTGCCCGGCACCGTCTCGATACGCCCCGCCTGCGCCAGCGCCTGAAGGTAGTAGAAGTCTTCGCCCGCCGTGCGCCGGTTCAT
>CAYMLC010000057.1:0-1884 GCA_964390765.1 uncultured Nitrospirales bacterium | reverse complement strand
ACTGCACGCCATCGCCGAGCCAATCGCCGGATAGGCATAGGCCGAGCCCGCCCATGCGAGTGCCAGCGCGTGATAGCGCAGATAGCGTTCGTAGGCCACGATCTCTGCGTGGTCAAGCGGATGCGCGTAGTCGAGCACCGCACCCCAGCGTGGTCCACTAAAGAAAGCGGCCAGCGCCGGCAGGTAGTCGGTGTCGACCTGTGTGTCGGCATCGAGGCACACGAGCGCACTGTCGGCGTGTGGCGCGGCGGCCAGCGCGTGGTCGAGCCCGATCTTGCGCGCGAGACCCACACCCTCGCCCGCCGGCAGTGCGCGCACCCCCGTGGCCGCATCGACGACCACCAGGCGCAGCGGCGCGGCATCGCACGTTTCGAGCCAGGCGAGGGTGTCCGCATTCTCGGCGCGCACGGCGTCCGCCGCGTCGGTGGTGTTGTTCACGACCACCCACACGGCCACTGGCATGGCGAGCGCCGCCGCACTCTCGCGCAGGCCATCCAGCGTATGCGGCAAGGTGTCGCGTTCGGCCACCGCAGGAATCACCACATGAAGGCCTGCGTCCGGCGGCGGGTGGGCGACCGGCCAGCGCGCGTGTACGGCGCGGCGTTCGAGGTAGCGGGTTAGCGTGGGGTCATGCGCGGGCACGCCTCATGGCATGCCCGCTGCGGCGCCTCCGGCGCAAGTCGGCAGGGGCGACGTGTGGTTAGGCCGATTCGGTTGCGGCCGCGCGTTGCTTGCGCATGCTGATGCGGACGCCGAAGACGCGCAGCACCGCCTCGAGCCCGGCGTAAGGCAGCCACGCAATCGTGAAGATGATGTAGCCCAGCACGATGAGCGGCGGAATGTGCCACGGCTCGGCCGGCATCATGTTGAAGATGGGCACGTCCGGCTTGTCTGCCAGGAAAAGGTAGTTCGAGCCAAGCAGCAAGTTCAGCGGAAGGATGATGCAGCCCAGCAGGATGACCGCAGCCGCGGCCTTGTTCACCGACCAGAACGTCGGGCGGAAGCCGTAATTCACCGTGGCAAAGACCACGCCGATAATGATGAGCCCATGGCCGATCATAAACGACATCCATGCCAGGGTCGGGTAGCCGTGCACGTCCAGGTCGGGCATGAAGAGGGCCAGCAGCCCCGCACCCAGCCCCCAGAAGTAGGTGATTTCATAGAGGCGATAACTGCGCTGGATGAGCATGATGCCGGTGATAATGGCGCCGATGCGGCACAGGTGCAGCGGCAGTTCGTTCTCGAGCGGAAAGCCGTAGATGCCGGTGCGCATGAAGGGCTTCAGCAACTCGTGCGCGATCAGCAGAACGCCCAGGGTTACCGCTGCGGCACGCGTAAAGCGGGGATTCTGCAGCCACCACGTAAACGCGCTCAGGCCGATGGCCAGCACGCCAATCACCAGCAACGCGCTGCTGTGATAAAAGTCGAACGCCACGAAGGGGCGCACTGGTTCAATCAAGCCCACGATTGCCTCTTCCCTCTGTTGTGTGGCGCTGGCTACCCATGTGTGCCGGGTGCCGTGCCACGCGCATGCGTCGGTTTAAGTGCGCTTTTCGACGCACGCAGGGAACGTTAAACCCCTAACGTTAGCCCCGTGTTACCACCACTACGCCCTACCACGCAACCCGATACGTCCTAGGGTGCGGCATACGTATCGCCCCAGCACGCCGCCGCGCGCGCGACCCCTTCACACGCCGCGTCCGGTGCGGCCCGCTCCACCCAGTGAATGGCTGTGCCGCGCCGCTCCATGCGCCGGAACCACGTGCGCTGCCGCTTGGCGAACTGGGCTATTGCCGCGCCCAGCTTCTGGGTCAGGTCGTTCTCGGTCTTGATGCGGCCCTGCAGATACTCCGCGGCATAGCGGTACTCCAGCCCCAGCCGCTC
>CAYMLC010000056.1:995-11714 GCA_964390765.1 uncultured Nitrospirales bacterium | reverse complement strand
GCGAGTCCTCGATGGCGATACACTCCTGCGGCGCCAGGTCCAGCCGTTCGGCGGCCAGGCGGTAGAGCGCGGGGTCGGGCTTCACGCGCGGCACCTCGTCGCCACAGGCAATGGCCTGCACGTGGTGGCGCAGGCCCAGGTTGTCCAGGTGGCCTTCGACCCAATCGGTGTCGCTGCTGCTGGCCACGGCGAGCGCCAAGCCCGCCTCGCGCACGTGCGCCATACAATCCCGCACACCGGCCATGGCCTCTTGCGCGGCCAGCCGCCGGAACAGCGTTTCCACACGCTCGCGGTCGATGGCCTCGCGGTCGATGGGCGCGTCGACCTGTTCAAGCAGATAGGCCCACGGGTCGAAGCCGTCTTCGTCTTCACCGCCCACAATGGCCACCCACCGCTCGAGCGGGAGGGTGGCTCCGAAACGTGCGTAGTAGTCCGACCACACCTCGAACAAGGTCGTTTCCGTGTCGAGGATGACGCCGTCAAAGTCGAAGACCACCCCCCGGACCACGTCAGGTATCCAGGGCGCGGGCGGCACGGCGGAAGTCGAGCGGCGCCAAGGCAAAGTTGAGCAGCAGCCCGCGCATCATTTCGAGCGCGTTCAGCTGACTGATGAAGACGCGGTTGTCCTCGGTGGTAAAGGCTTCCTGCGCATGCACGCTGACCAGGGTATCGCCATAGCAGATGAAGTCGGCGGTATGGCCCGTGTCGAGCAGCGTGCCACGGTAGCGCACCTGCACGGGCACCTGCGCCTCGAACGGAATCTCGAGCCGGGCGAAGTCGTGGGCGAGGGCTGCACGATAGACCGCCACATCGAAGGCGGGCCCCAGCTCCTGTTGTGCGCCCATGGCGGCCGCCACCAGTTCGCGCATCTGCGGGTCCTGGTCGCCTATCTCGCGCAGAATGGCGGCGTCGCTCTTGCGCTGGCCGGTGAGTGCGGCCAGGCCGTCGGACAGGTTGTCGCTGAACAGCGCCACGCTAGGCTTCCTCCGCCGGCCGGTCTTCCGCCTTCGCCGCATCACCCTGCGGCCGCAATTGCGGAAACAGGATGACCTCGCGAATCGACGCGCTGTCGGTCAGCAGCATGGCCAGGCGGTCAATGCCGATGCCGAGCCCCGCGCAGGGCGGCATGCCCACCTCGAGCGCGGTAATGTAGTCCTCGTCCAGATACTGCGCCTCGTCGTCGCCCGCCTCGCGCAGGCGCACCTGTTCGAGAAACCGCTCGCGCTGGTCGATGGGGTCGTTCAACTCGCTGAAGGCATTGCCGATTTCGAGCCGCCCGACGAAGGGCTGAAAGCGTTCGGTCAGGCGGGGGTCGTTGCGGTGCTTCTTGGCCAGCGGCGATATCTCGAGCGGGTAATCGTAGAGGAAGGTGGGCTGCACCAGATGCGGCTGCACGCGCACCGACATCACCTCGTCCACGATCTTGCCATAGCCCATGGCGGGGTCCACCTCGACGCCCGCTTCCCCGGCCAGGCGCGCGGCTTCGTGGCGCGTGCTGATGGGTTCGAGGTCGATACCGGCGTATTCGCGGATGGCCTCGAACAGCGTGAGCCGCTTCCAGGGCCGGGCAAAGTCGATTGTCTCGCCCTGATAATCGAAGGTCGTGCCGCCCGTAATCTGCTCGAAGATATAGACCAGCATCTCCTCCGTGGCGTCCATCATGTCCATGTAGTCCTGATAGGCCACATAGAGTTCCATGGTCGTGAATTCGGGGTTATGCCGCGTGTCGACGCCTTCATTGCGGAAGCAGCGGTTGATCTCGAACACACCGTGAAAGCCGCCCACGATCAGCTTCTTCAGGTACAACTCGGGCGCCACGCGCAGGTACATGTCCGTGTCGTACGTGTTGTGATGCGTGATGAAGGGCCGGGCCGTGGCGCCGCCAGGTATCGGATGCAGCATCGGCGTCTCGACTTCGTAGTAGCCCTGCGCCTGCAGCCACGCGCGCATCAGCGTGAGGATGCGCATGCGCGTCTTGAACGTGTCCAGCACTTCCGGGTTCGCCACCAGGTCCATGTAGCGCTGGCGATAGCGCGTCTCCACGTCCTTCAGCCCGTGATACTTTTCGCCCGCCGCCCGAAGCGACTTGGTCAACAACTCGAACGACTCGACAAAGCACGTGATCTCGCCGCGGCGCGTGCGCGTCACGCGGCCCGATACGCCCACGATGTCGCCGAGGTCCAGGTCCTTCACCGCTTCGAAATGTTCTTCGCCCACCTGCTTCTTGCCGAACCACACCTGGATGCGGCCGGTCTCATCGCGCAGGTCGGCAAAGACACTCTTGCCGCCGTCCCGGTAAGCGACCAGCCGCCCGGCCAGCGTCGCCTCGATGCCCGCCTCTTCCCCGTCTGCCGCGGCGGCCTCGGCCGCTTCAAAGGCGGCCCGCGCCTCGCCCAGCGTGTGCGTACGCGTAAAGCGATAGGCGAAGGGGTTGCTGCCGCGCTCGCGAAACCGCGCCAGCTTGGCCAGGCGGTGCTCGCGCAGTTCGTCTTCCATGCGGTGCGGAGAAGTGTCGGAGCCGGGTTCGGTCATGGGGCCTCGTGGCGTTGGGGGTTGAAGCCGGAAGCCTAGCGAAAAGCGGCGGCGAGTGGCCACCTTTTCGCATGCGGGCGATCCGTCGTACACTGCCCAATCGTCCGCGCGTATGAAGGAGGTACCGCCATGCCGATCAACCGCCGCCAATTCCTGGGGGTGGGCGCGGGTGCGCTCGCCGCCGCCACCCTGCCGACACCTGCCACCGCCGAGACGCGCAACGGCATGCCGTATCGCGAACTGGGCGGCACCGGCGAGCGTGTGTCGCTGTTGTGCGTGGGCGGCTACCACATTGGCATGCACCATATCTCGGAGAAGAAAGCCATCGAGATCATGCGTACCGCGGTCGACGAGGGCGTAAACTTCTTCGACAACGCGTGGCACTACCACGGTGGCCGCAGTGAAGAGCGCATGGGCAAGGCGCTGAAAGATGGCTATCGCGACAAGGTGTTTCTGATGACCAAGCACCACGGCCGCGATGCGCAAGTGGCCGAGGAGCACCTGAACGAGAGTCTGCGCCGCTTCGACGTCGACGTGATCGACCTCTGGCAATTCCACGAAGTGACCGCCCCCGACACGCCGCAAAAGATTTACGAGAGCGGTGTGCTGGATTTCTGCCTCAAGGCGCAGGAGCAGGGCAAGATTCGTTACATCGGCTTTACCGGCCACTTTCTGCCCTTCGTTCTCGCCGACATGGTCGAGCGCGGCTTTCCCTGGGATGCGCTGCAGATGCCGCTGAGTGTGAGCGACGCCCACTACCGCAGTTTCGAGCAGGAAGTGCTGCCCAAGGCGGCGGAGAAGAACATCGGCGTGCTGGCGATGAAGTGTCTGGGTGGCTCGCCCGGCGCCATCCCCAACGTCTCGCGCACCTGTACGGTCGAAGAGTGCCTGCACTACGCGATGAGTCTGCCAGTCGCCTCGATAGTTTCGGGCATGGAGACGATGGAGAAGCTGCAACAGAACATCGCCGCGGCCCGGAACTTCAAACCGCTGGGTGCAGACGCGCGCACCGAACTGCTCGCCCGCACGCGCGAGGCCGCACTGACCGGCAAGCTCGAGCCGCACAAGAGCGCGTGGCACCGCAACGTGTGGAACATGTACGAAGATGAGATCAAGCGGCGTGGCGTCGAGGCCTAGCGTGCGCGCGCTGCTGCTGTTGCTGGCGTGCACGGTGGCGCTGGGCGCGGCGGCCGACCAGGTGGTCATGCGAAACGGCGATGTGTTGAGTGGCACCGTCACGCGTATCGACGCGCAGACCGTGCAACTCGAATCGCCGTATGCGGGCAGTCTGGCCCTGCCGCGTGCCGAGGTCGAACGCGTCGAAACCGATGCGCCGCTATTCGTTGAAGACGCCAGCGGCGAAGTGGCGCCCGTGCGCATTGGCGAGGCAGGGCTGGCCCTCGAGAGCGTGGCGGCCGCAGCACCCGATGCCGAAACCCTTCAGCCGCCCCCGGCACCCGCACCGGCGGAGGAAGCGCCGCGCGCGTGGGAGGCAGCCTTTGAGAGCGGGGCGACCCTGCGCAGTGGCCAGACCGATACCTTCGATGCGACGGCGGCCCTGACCGCGAGCTGGACGCGCGAACCGTACAAGTTGAGCCTGCGCCTGCGCGCGGCCTATGGCGAGGTGGACGATGTCTTGAACACGCGGCGCTACTTCGGCGAGGTGCGCGCCGACCGCAGCTTCAGCGAGCGGTTCTATGTGTACGCATTGACCGCCGCCGAGCAGGATGACAGCCGTCGCCTCGACCTGCGGCTGAATGCGGGCGTGGGCCTCGGCTACACCATCATCGACAGCGAGGTGCGCACGTGGCGCTTCGAAGCGGGTCTCGATGTGGCGCGCGAAGAGTATGCGGCCTTTACACCCGCCGAGCGCGATGCCGAACGTGCGGCACGGCGTGCGGCGGCTATCGCGCAGTTGCGCACGCTGCTGACGAGCATGCCCACGCTTGACGATGCCGATGTGCTGCTGACCGCAGCGGCCGATATTCGTGACCCGTTGCGGGGCGAGCGTGGCCGCGAGGAGGACCTGTTGAACCTGCGTGTGGCCACCCATTACGAGCAGCAACTCTTCACCTCGGCCACGCTTACGAATTCGCTGGTGGTCTTTCCGAGTCTCGACCAGACGGGCGAGTTTCGCGCGGTCAACGAATTCGCGCTGACCAATCCGCTCAGCGAACGGCTCGAACTGCGGCTCAGCCTGTTGAGTGAATACAGCACGCTGGCTGACCAAGGCGACGGCGAGCCCTGGGACAACACGTTGACCACCGGCCTGCGCTACACCTTCTAGCCTGCCCTCCCCCTCGCTCGTCAGCCAGGGCCGGGTGTGGCGACACGTGGACGCGCGCGTTGACTGGGCCGGCGGCGTGTGCAAGATTGCGCGCATGGAAAGCACGCACATCCAACTGGGGGCCGAAGACCGGGCCCGCGTCGAGCGCTTGGTCGCGGCCGGCGCCTATGCCGACCCGCATGCCGTCGTGCATGCCGCGCTTGTACTGCTCGAGGCGCAAATGGAAGATGGCGAAGCGCGCAAGGCGCAGCTGAGGCAGATGCTTCAGACGGCGTTGGAGGGTGGTGAAGGCCGTCGCACTGCGCAGGAGATTCTAGACGAGGCGCTGCATCGGCCCCTGCCCGGCAATTCGTGAACTGCGTTTCACGCCAGATGCCGAGAGTGACTTGGACGCTCTCATCGTATACACACGCGTGCAGTTCGGGCAGGCACAGGCGGCCCGCTATCGGGATAACTTGCTTGGCGCATTGGGGCGTATCCAGGCGTATCCGCTACTGGGCCGGGACTGCAGCGCGATACTTCCGGGCATTCGGCGGCAAGTTCATCAGGCGCACGCCATCTACTACCAGGTACATGAAGAACGAATCTTGGTCGTGCGCATCATCGGACCTGGGCAGGCCCCCCCTGCGCGAACTCGAGGCGCCCATGGGCTGAGCGTTTGCCCTGCTGGCGCCGGCCTTCCGCCGCACCTACGCCGCCTGTGTGCTCAGCAACTTGCCCAGGTCAGCGCCCACCACTTCGCAATAGGGGTAGTACTTCGTAGCGCCAGCCTTCATCGCGCGTGCTTCGGCATCGGGTTCGTCTTCGCCGCCATAGATGTAGATAGGTACCTGGCGTGTGGCGCCATTGGCCTGCAAGAGCTTGCACAGCTCGAGTGCCGGGATACCGGTCATATCCCAGCTTAACGCCACCGCATCGGGGTGTACGGCCCGCATACGATAGATGCCGTCCACAATGTTGTCCGCAACCACGACTTCCACGCCGAACCGCTCGAAGTCGACCTTCAGCATGGTGGAAGACTGGCGCGCGGCATCGATCACAAGTACACGCTTGGTGGGGTCTTCGCTGCCCTCGCCGCGCAGGTTCATCAAGGTGCTGGTCACGTAGAACGAGACGTCGCGCTCAACCACCGGCTGGTTCGGCAGATATTCGCAGCCGAGAAAGAAGCGCGAACCCTGCGGCCGCGCATTGCGGACCACCACCTCGACCCCGTCGAGCACGGTCCCGTCGGGCAGCGTCGCGTGCAGCTTGATGTGCGCGTCTTTCTCGCAACCCACTTCGCATACCGCCCCGCAACCGCCCATGCTCATGTCGCGCATGGCCGCCGGTACGCGGTGCGTGGCACTGAACTCCAACTCGCAGGGCAGGTCGAGCGTCAGCCGTTCGAACTTGCGAAAGGGCAGATACTGCACTTCACTGGGCCACGTCAGCCGGCAATAGGCATTCGACTTGCGCGTGTCCCAATCGATGACGTAGGCGTCGAACGCACACGCGTAGCCCTCATTCAGAAAGCGGATGACGCACCCCTGGTTGTCCTGCAGCGCCACGTAGCTGCCGCTCTCCGCGCGCGGACGGTCGATGATGATGTGTGCTTCGCGCCGCCAGCCGCGAATGTGGGTCTTGAAGCGCGTGGCGGCTACGCGGTTCACATCCGCGTGAAACATGGCCACTGCGCCCACCGAAAAAAACCGCTCGAGATTTCCGCGCTCCACTTGCATGCTGCTTGCCGCTCCCCGCCCCCGCTGGAATGTACCACAGGCAAACTAGACCAGCAATTTGGCCGTTGCCGCACCGTTGCGCCGCCGCTAGAATGCGGACCATGACCCGCGGTTTACGAGTACTTGCAGTCGTCGCCCTGGTGGCGGCGGCCGGCTGCGATGTGGTGCGTGCGCGACCCAGCGAGACCGGCCCGCGCACGGTCGAGGTCGCGGTCTTCGAAGGCGGCTACGGCATCGACTGGCACCAGAAGGTGGCCGCCGAGTACAGCGCCCGCCACGAAGTGAATGTGGCATTGTGGGGCGACCCGCGTGTGGCCGAAAAGGTGAAGCCGCGGCTCTTGCGCGGCACCCCGCCCGACCTCCTGCTGATGCATCAACTGCCGGTGTGGCTGCTGGTCGGTGCGGGTGAGTTGCGGCCCCTCACCGCCGCGCTCGATGCGCCGGGCGACGGCGGCTCCTGGCGCGAGCAGTTCACCCCCGGCACGCTGACCACCTACACCGCCAATGGCGAAGTCTACGCGCTGCCGAGTGCCTTTGGCGCGTGGGCCTGCTGGTACGATGCGCGGCAGTTTCGCGAGCACGGCTGGCAAGTGCCGCAGACCTGGGGCCAGTTGCTGGCGCTGAGCGAGCAGATCCGGGCGGCCGGCGTCGCACCCTTCGCCTATCAGGGCAAGTACCCCATCTACGGTTATTGGACACTCATCAGCCTGATTCAGCGCTGCGGCGGCCTGGCCGCCATCAACCGGCTGAACGCGCTCGAGCCGGGCGCCTGGTCGCACCCCGACGTGCTGCGCGCGGCAGGCCTGCTGCAGCAGTTGGCGCAAGAGCATTTCCAGGCGGGCGCCCTGGCAATGACGCATACCGACAGCCAACTGCAATTCGTGAAGGGCCGCGCCGCCATGATCTTCTGCGGGCTGTGGCTCTTCAACGAGATGAAGACCGATATTCCGCCTGCGTTCGAGATGCGCTGCTTCAATGTGCCGGCAGTCGAAGGCGGCAAGGGCAACCCGAATCTCTTCAATGGGGCGGGCAAGGAGTTTCTGTTTGTGCCGGCCGATGCCGAGCAACCGGAAGCGGCTATCGATTTCGCCCGCTACATGGTGTCGCGTGCGCAGGCACCCGACATGGCGCGCAGTATCGGGGTCATCTCGCCCCTGGCCGGCGCTATCCCGCCCGAGGCCGTGGCCCCGCCGCTGCAATCCGCGCTCGACATGATTCGCGATGCCGCCGGCATCTTCGACCTGCGGCACGAGCACCTGCTGCTGGAATGGCGCAACCAGGTGCTGGAGCCGGCCCTGGCCGAATTGTTGCGCGGCGAATTGACTCCCGAAGCCTTCGGCGCCCGGCTGGATGCGGGCGTAGAAGCGGCGAAGCAGCGGCCCGGCGTATTCATTCCGGAGGCGGTGCAATACGACCCCGCGCAGTTTGGCGAAGCCGCCGGGGCACCGGCATGAGCGGCCCCCAGCCAGGCGGCCGTTTTCTGCTGCTGTTCCTCTTGCCGGCGCTGCTCTTCCACGTGGCCCTGGTCGCATGGCCCGCGGTCAATGCGCTGGGCTACAGCCTTATTCGGTGGGACGGCTTTCGCGAGGCGGAGTATGTGGGCCTCGCCAATTTCGAGGCCGTGCTCGCCCCGGGCGGCCTCTTTCGCGTAGCGCTTTGGCACAATGTCGTGTTGCTGGTGCTCGGCGGTGGCGCCACCCTGGTGCTGGCGCTGTTCTTTGCTGCGCTGCTGCACCGGCGTATTCGTGGCGCTGCGCTCTTTCGTGTGGCGTTCTTTTTTCCCAATGTAATTGCCGCGGTGGCCGTCGCACTGTTGTGGGTGTTGCTTTACAGTGTCACCGATTTCGGCATGGTGAACGGCCTGCTGCACGCGGCCGAATCGGCTGCTCAAGCGGTGGGGCTGCCCGGTCTCGGCTTCGAGGTACCCGTCGCATTTCTCGATTCCCGCAATCTTATCTGGGCGATGGCGCCGATGCTGGTCTGGATGTATACGGGCTTCTATATGGTGCTCTTCCTCGCCGCCATGCAAAGTATCCCCGAACACTATTACGAAGCCGCGGAACTCGAGGGTGCGCCGCCGCTTGCACAGTTCTTTCGCATTACGCTGCCCATGATTCGCGAAGTGCTGGCGGTCGGTGTGGTCTTCCTCGTCATTACCATCATGAAGTTCTTCGACCCCGTCTGGGTCATGGAGAACCAGCGGCCGAACCGGGCCTCGCACGTGATGGCCACCGTGCTCTATCAGAAAGTCTTCACCGAATATAATATCGGCTACGGTGCGGCGGTGGCGGTGTTGTTATTTGTAATCGTCTTCGCGGCCACCCTTGTCAGTCTGCGTCTCGCACGCAAAGAAGCGGTGGAATTCTGATGCGCACGCGCCTCGCCTATACCGCCATCTACGCGTTTCTCGGGGTGTGGCTGTTCATTGTGGCTGCGCCCCTGGCTTGGGTACTGGTCAGTGCGCTGCGCAGTGCGCGCGAATTCATCGACAATCCCTTCGGCCTGCCCTGGCTCTTGACCGGCGCCCCCGAGGGCGCCCCCGACCCGGCCGCCGCCGTGCGCGAGAACTTCGCCGAGGCATGGGTCGAATCGAACTTCAGCACCTATTTCATCAACAGCGTTATCGTTACTGCAGTGTCGCTGTTCTTTATCCTGCTCATCAGTTCGATGGCGGCCTATGTGCTCGCGCGTTTTCGTTTTCGTGGCAACCGGCTGTTGTTCTTGTTCTTTATCAGCGGGCTTATGATACCGGCGCAGCTGTTGCTCGTGCCGCTGTTCTTTCAGTACACCACGTGGAGCGAATGGGGCAGCGCACTGCTGCGGCCCTTCGGGCTCACCTTCCAATTGCACGACTCCCTGTTCGGGCTCATCGTGCTCTATATTGCGCTCAGCCTGCCCTTCACCATTCTCGTCTTGACCGGTTTCTTTCGGAGCTTGCCGGGCACCCTGCGCGAGGCCGCCATCCTTGACGGCTGCAGCGAAGCACGTGTCTTCTGGAGCATCATGTTGCCCATGGCGCGGCCGGGCCTGGTGAGTGCCGCGATCTTTAATTTTCTGGGCCTGTGGAACGAATATCTCTTCGCCCTCGTCTTCGTGAGCAGCGAAGCGAAAAAGACCCTGCCGCTCGGCCTGGCCAGTGTCAGTATGCAGGCTCAATACAAGACCGATTTCGCGCTCATGTTCGCCGGCCTGGTCATTGTCATTGTGCCCACGCTGCTGGTCTACATTGTGCTCCAGCGTCAATTGACACGCGGCATCACAGTCGGCGCACTCAAGGGTTAGCCGCCGCCGCGCGAGGAAGCGCCTCAGTTGGCGCCGGGTGCCAATTCCTGCAGGGCGGTGCGCGGCACTTCCAGGGTGATGTGTTCACCCACCCCGACCACGCGCAGGCTGGCGCGGTCGGCCAGGGTCACGGTCTGGTTCTGCGGGTTGTATTCACGCACGGACCACGGGCCCAGCACGGCGTCGTCCAGTTGCAGACTGAGCCGCGCGCGCTCGCCGGCCGGGGTGGTCACCACCATGCGGATGCGTGGGCCTTCGCCGTCGGAAGCCAGCACGCCCAGCAGCTGCACTTCGACCGCTACCGTGCGCGGGGCCGGGGCGTCCTCGGGCGGGGCCGCGTCTACCGGGGCGGGGGCCGCTGCACCCGCCGTGGGCGTGCCAGGCGCGGCGGGTGTTGCGGGTTCAGATGGCGGGACCGGCGCGACGGTAAACGCCGCGACAAGCGGTGCGCGGTCGGGCTGTTCCTCGCGCAGCATTACGCGGTAGTCACCGGGCTTCAAGGCATACCGCACCACCATGCGTTCGCCCCGCGGGCCAATGGGGATGGGCACCTGCCCGAGGTCGCCCACACCGCCCATGGTGGTGGGCTGTTCCAGCGCGCGCGCGGTGAAGGTCACGTCTTGCCAGGCATCGGGGCCAACCGCCCGTTCGACGATGATGGTGCGCGGCTGTGGCACACGTGAGCCCGGCCGGTGAATGTACAGCGGGCGCAGACCCATATTGGCCACCTGCACCCGCACGGTGCGCGCATCCGCATTCGCCACCGGCTGACCCACTTCCACATCGAGCGTGGGCGCGGGCGCCCAAAGGCCGAAGAGATTGGTGCCGCTCAGCAGCACGGCCACGGCGCCCACGGCCGCCGCACTGATCCCGAAGGCGCGGTAGCCCGGCCGCGGCAAC
>CAYMLC010000056.1:0-985 GCA_964390765.1 uncultured Nitrospirales bacterium | reverse complement strand
ATAGCCGCCGCCCAGCCACCAGGCCGGGGTGGCGCGCATGTGCTCGCCCAACAGGCCGAGCGAATAGTAGACCGTGTTCAGGTAGGCGGCGATGCCCAGCGTGCCGCCCAGCCAGGCCACACACCCCAGCACGCCCCGCCAGGGGGCCCGGGGCAGGCTGCTGGCCACGCCCAGCACCACCGCCAGCGCCACACACGTCAGCACCAGCGCGCGCGCGGCCACGGCATTGCCGCCGGGGTTGCCGGCCAGCGGGGCAAAGGTCACCAGCATCAAGGCAATGGCCGCGCCCCAATAGAGCCAGGAATCCACGCCGAGGCTGCCCGTGGCGACCGTGCGCGTCGGGCGGCGGCCCAGCAGGCCCTGCGTGCGCGGCAGGTCTTCCGGACTGTTGGCCGCGGCCGCGCGCTGGGCCACATCGCGTGCAATACCAAGGTCGGCCTGGCCGCGCAGCAGCGCCATCTCGCGCTTGTGATAATGCTCCTTGTCCAGGTCGCCCGATTCCAGGCCGGCCCGCGCCACCTTCAATGCGGCCCGCGCCGCGTCCACATCGCCGTCGTAGTCGATGCCCAGACCCTTCAACCGCTTCTGATAGAAGCGCCGCGCCGACTGGGCACGCTCGATGCTGGCCGCCAGGTCGACTTCATAGGCTTCGAGTTGATACTGCGCCAGCGCACCGCGCTCGGCCATGGCGCGCCACTCGTCACGGCGGCGCTCTGCCTGCCGGCGCGCTTCGAG
This sequence comes from uncultured Nitrospirales bacterium, assembly GCA_964390765.1. Classification (GTDB taxonomy): domain Bacteria; phylum Hydrogenedentota; class Hydrogenedentia; order Hydrogenedentales; family JAGMZX01; genus CAYMLC01. The sequence continues at coordinate 250 of CAYMLC010000056.1, read as the reverse complement.
CGCCTGGCGCAGGCCGGCGCAGGCCCGGTCCAGCGTGGTGTCGCCCGGCGGTACGGGCGGCCCCGGCAGCGACAGCTTCTCGAGGTCGATGGGCGCCGCCTCCAGGTCGACCTCCAATTCGCCGCCAGCCAGCGCCACATCGGTCGTCGCCAGCCAGCCGCGCAGGTTCAGCCGTTCCGCACTCAACTGCAGGCGCTGCTGGCGTAACTCGTCGATGCTGCGCAGAAAGTCTTCGTACGACAACTCGCCC
>CAYMLC010000055.1:5152-11738 GCA_964390765.1 uncultured Nitrospirales bacterium | reverse complement strand
GACTGCGCCGCCCGCACCGGTAAAGGCGACGGAGGCCGCGTTGCCGCGCACCACGCCATCGAGATTCGCGACGCTGTCTTCCAGCACGACCGCAATGTCGATGGTCAGGAAGTCATCGCCGGCATCGCCGTTGGGCGGGTTGTTCACTTCGCCAAAGTCGAAGGTCAGTGTGTTGCCGCTTTGCGTGGGCAGGCCCGCACTGGCCGTGGTAAGGCCCGCGTTGCCCAGGCCGATAGTCGCGCCGTCGAAGCGCACACCGTCGGGCAGCGTGTCCTGCACCACCACATCCGCCACGCGCCCCTGCAACAGCGCCAGCGTCAGCCGATAGCCGACCGTCTGGCCGATGGCATAGTCGCGGTCGCCGGGCAGCGGATGAAAGGCCTTTTCCAGCGTGATGGGGTCGTCGATCGTGAACGACGGCCACGGGGCAGCCACGGTGTAGTTGTTCAATTCGGTGTCGTCGTCCTGCGTGCCCGGACCGCTGCCGTCGCGCTCGCTCGCATTGGCGCCGCTGGTGCTGGTGTAGGTCGCCTCGATGCCGTTCTGCACGACCTGTCCGGGCAGCACGGACGCACTCAACGTCGCACGGAATACCACGGTCAGGGTCGCGCCGACGGGCAGGTCGAATGGCGCAGTCGCCCAGGCGCCGCCCAGGTTCTCGAGCACGGGTGTCCCGGCGCCGCCGGTAGCCCCCGCCACGGCGAGGTTCGCCACGTTCTCGAGGCTGACGGGCAGGGTGTTGTCCAGCACCGTCTCGAAGGCGGGCGTCGTGCCGGTGTTGGCCACGACCACCTGGAAGTCCACGGCCGCCCCGGCTTCGAGGCCGGCTGTATTGCTGGTAATGCTGGGCACGAGCGACAACGTGGGCTCGCCCAGGGTCACCGTCTCGGTGCCGCTGCGCATCAGGCCGGCCGCGCCGCCCGGCCCATCGAAGTCCCACGTAGCGCCGTTGCTCAGCGTCTGGTTGTCCTGGTTGGTCAAGACGTTGTCGACGCGTGCCGCATAGGTAATGGACACGCCCGCCGCGCCGGGGTTGGTATTGGTCAGTGTGTCGAAGTCGAGGACCAGCGTCTGCTGGCCCGCTCCAGGCGTATCGGCCAGTACCTGGGGCGGCACCGCCCCGGCGCCCGCGGTCACGCCGGTGTCGAATTGCAGGGCCGCAGAACCAGCCACATAGGACAGACCGGCGTCGAGCGCATCGCGCACCACGCTGTTGGTGACGGCGCTGCTCCCGGCGAGGCTGAGGCTGAGCGTGTAGTCGATGGTTTCGCCGATGGCATAGCGCGCCTGCGGCGTATCGATCGCCTTGCTGAAGCCGGCCATACCCACCGCGAAGGTGGCGTTGGCCTGGGCACGCAGGTCGTTGGGGCTGGCGCCGGCCGTGCGCTCGCCCGTTGCGGTGCCGGGCGCGCCGGGTGTGGCATCGCCGGTGCCGCGCAGGCCGGGCAGGCTGGTCCATTGCACGTCGGCCGTGTTGGTGATGGGACTGTCCGCCAGCGGCCCGCTGTAGGTGGCGCTGTAGGTCACCTGCAGGCTGCCGCCCGGTGGCAGGGACGCCAGGCCGATGTCGAGTGTGGTGCCCGCCGTGTTATCGACGAGGCCCGTGGCGCCACCCGCCGGCACGATGCCGAGTACGCTGGCGGCTGTTGCCGCGGCGGGCAACACATCCGCGAGGGCCACGTCGTATGCGGTGGCGTTGTTACCGCCGGCTGGATTCGTGAGGGTCACCGTATAGGTTACCGTGCCGCCTTCCTCGAGCAGCGCCGCGGGCGCGACGGTCTGGGTCAGCGCAAGGGCGGGCTCGATGAGGGCGACGCTCGTCGTGGCCGGCGTCAGCGCGCGCGCCTGGCCCAGGCCGTCGAGGTAGGTGAACGACACCTGCGGACTCAGCGTTGCGCCCGCATTGTTGCCGGTAGTGTTCGTGGTCACCGCCTGCACCTCGAGGGTAAAGCGCTCGGCGTTGCCGTCGTTGTCGCTGTTGATCACATCACCGAGAGGCAGCGTTAGCGTGCCGCCCGCCACCGACAGGCCGGCTCCGTCGGCGAGGGCCACAAAGGTGCCCGGGGCAATCCCGTTGATGCCGCCGGGATTCGTGGCGCTGGTCAGGCCGGTATCGAACACACGCGCCACGCGCCCGCTGCCCGCCACATAGCCGAGGCCCGCCGGCAGGGTCAGCGTCAGCGCGCTTTCGCGCAACACACCCGGCGGCAGCGCCACCTCGCCGCGCAGCGTCACCACTTCACCAATCAGCACCTGGGCGCCGCTCGAGCCGGGCTCGCTCGTGCTGAATAACGTCGCGCTCAGGCCGCCGGGCGCGCCCGCACCACTGCCGCTGTCCACAATGGTGAGCGTGGGATTGCGCCCGTCTGCTTCGGTTGCGTTGTCGTCGCTCACGCGGTTGATACCGCCGCCCGCCGTCACGGTCGCCTGATTGGCAAGCACGGTGCCGTCTGGCGTGCCCCCCGAGATGGTGACGGCGAAGAAGACGTTGGCGACGTCGCCCGGCTGAAGCGTGCCGACGTTGACCGCCAGCGGATCGGTAACCACCACGACCCCGGTACTCGCGCGCGCGCTGCCGGCCACATAGGTCGTGTTGGCCGGTGTGTTGTCGCTCAGGCGCGTGTCGGTGGCCGGCACGCTGCCGGTGTTGGCAATGCGAATGGTGTAGCGCAGACGGTCGCCGGGACCGGCAAGACCGTCGGCGTTCAGGTCTTCATCCAGGCTCCATCGCTTTTGCACGTCGAGCGCCGCCGTGCCCGGGGCGCCATCGACCGCCATGATCGTGGTGGGCTGCAGCCCGTCTTCGGGCAGGCCGTTGCCGTCGGTGCGCGTCGGCGCGGCCTCGTTCGAGGTCAGCTCACCCTGGCTCGTGAAGGTCTCGCTGGTGGGGCTGTCGTCGCTGTCGAACAGCGGCGCGTCCACCGTGGCGTCGAACGTGGCGACGACCACCGCACCCGGCGGCAGGCTGGCGATCGACGCGCTGACCGCACCCCCCGCCAGCGCGATGCTGCCACCCCCGCCGATGGTGGCGCTCGCCGGGATGCCGGTCAGGCCGTTGGGCACGGTATCCGTCAGCGTAATGCCCGTCAGCACGGTATCGCCGCGATTGTGAAACACGTAGCTGTAGCGCAGGGTGTCGCCGGGCGTCACGCTGCTGCTCGCGTCGGCATCGACCCGGCTCGCAACCAGGCTTTCCACGTACAACGGGTGCCGCAGCGCCGGGCGGCCGCCGACCACCACCTCGGTGGGCTGGTCGCCATTCGCGTCGAGGCCGTCGGCATCGGTCGGTTCGGGCACGGTCTGGTCGCTGTCGAGGCTGCCCTGCACGGCGATGCGCGCGCCCGTGGGCGTACCCGCGGCGATGGTCGCGTCGAAGCGCACCGTTGCCGTAGCACCGTTGGCCAGCGTGCCGACGTCGACCGCGAGCGCCGGCGCTGCGCTCTCATCGGGCGTACCCAGGTCCGTGCCGAGGCTCGCCGGCAGATAGACGAGCGCTGCCGGCAACACGATGTCGAAGCGGACAGCGCGGGCTGTCGTGCCGAGGTTGGTCAGCGTGGCGGTATAGGTCAGTGTATCGCCGACATCGGCGATGCCCGCCGCGCCGCCATCGCCGCTGATGCTCACGGCCAGTGCCGCATCCAGGCGCATATCGGTGCTGGGCGTCACGTCCCGGTTGGCGCTGAACGCGTACGCACGCTCAACCGCGACCGTGCCCGGCTGCGAGGTGTAGGTGCCGCTGGCGGTCAGCGTCAGGGGGCTGTCCACGACCACGTCTTCTTCGACAACCGCCTGGAAGCTGAACGTCTTCTGCAGGTCCGCGAGCGTGATGGCGCCCAGGTCGAAGGCGGGTGCAGCGGTATCGGTCTCGTCGACGGTAGCGGCGCCCATCGTGCTGCCGGGCACATAGCGCAAGCCGCTGGGCACACCCGCTGTCAGCAGTACCTCGAAGGCATCGGCGGTGCTGGCGCTGTGTGCGACCACCACGTCGAACGTCACGGTATCGCCGAGGCTCGGCGTGGCGTCATCGGGCGTGATCGTCACCACCAGGTTGGGCTCGATCACATCGACCGCCTGCGTGGCGGGGCCGTCGTTCGCGGCGTCGCTAACCGCGCTCGCGCTGTTCACCAGCACGTCGCCCGCCGTGTTGCCCGCGATGTCCGCCAGTTGCGCCTCGAGCCCGATCACCAGAAAGTCGTTGCCCGCGTCGGCGTCGGCGGTATTGGTCGTCGTGCCCAGGTCAATCGTAACCGTGCCGGCCGGCGCCTCGACCGCGGTACCCGGACCATCGAACGACAGGTTCGCCCCGGATGAAATGCCGGTCAGTCCCACGAAGTCCAAGCCGGCCGGGAGCACATCCGTTACCACGACCCCGGTCAGCACACCTTCGGGTACGTCGAGCCGGATATCGAACGCGACGGTATCGCCAATGGCCGGGTCGTTGTCGGTCTCGGCGGCTGCAAGTGTCTTGTCCAGCACAATCTCCGCATCGAACGTCAACGTGCGGCTGGCGGTTTCGCCGTAGTTGTTCAGGGTGCCCGCGAGGTCGTCATCGGCGATGCCGCTGCCATCGCGTCCGCCGCCGGCGGGCAGGCTGTTGTAGGTGGCGGTCACGTTGTTCGTCACCGTCGCGCCCGCACTCACGCCGTCCTCGATGGCCACGTCGTAGTCGATGGTCAGGGTGGCCAGCGGCGGCAGGTCAAACAGGGGCCAGCCCAGCGTGTCGCCGGTGTCGGTAGTCGTCACCTGCAGCGCGTCGCCCGCGCTTAACGGCGTTGTCCCGTCGCTGTTCAAGACCACTGCGCCGCTGTCGTTGTCCACGTTGATGTTGGCGAAGAACGGACCCACACCGCCGTTTGCGCCCAGCAGCCCCGCGGGCAGCACGTCGCGCAGGTCGACGCGGTAGGCCGTTGCGTTGACCGCGGTATTGCTGACGGCCACGCGATAGCCCACCGTGTCGCCCGCATCGCTGCCCACCGCGCCCGAGGTAATGGTCTTTGCGATTTCGAGATTCGGCTCGACGATGGTGAATGTAGCGGTATCGTTGGGGAAGGGCGCGCCGCCACCGTTGAAGGTGGCCGTTGCCGTCGTGGCCAGGTTGGTCGTGTTCTGATTGCCGATTACGTTTGCGGCGGCATATGCGACGCTGAGCGTGATGGTGGCGGTACTGTTGCCGCTGTTGGTCAGGGTGCCGAAATCGAAGACGAGTGGGTCGGTGCCGGCCGCCTGCGTGGCCGCCGGCGTCAGGGTGCTGCTGAGGTCGGCAGCGTTGAACGCGATGTTGAACGGTGCGCCGGTATAGCGCAGGCCGGCGGGCGCATCGATGGTCAGCACGAAATTGTCGGCGCTGCCCGGGGGCACTGAGATGGTGCACGTGGCGGCACCTGACTCACCGATGGCCAGGGTGCTGCCGCCGGTCAACGACACCGTCGGCCGGCCCACCGTCGCCGTGGCGGAATCACTGCCGACGAGGTCGTTCACCGCCTGGCCCAACTCGTTGTTGAGGCCGGTGCCCGTGCGCTCGCCCGTGCTGTTTCCGGGACTGCCCGGCGTGGCGGCGGCCGTGCCGTTGGTACCGGGCAGGCTGGTGGCGCGGCCTTCGGCCGTGTTCGTTATTTGCTGGTCGAACGCGACGGCACCGACTTCCGCCGTGTAGACGATCACGATGCTTTCACCCGGGTCGAGGTAGCGCTGGTTGGCAGCCAACGCGCTCAGGTCGACGCTCAGGTCGTTGCCCGTAAAGAGCGCGCCCGCGGTCACATCCGTGCTGCCCCGGCTCAAGGTCGCACTCGTCACGAAGGGGCTCGTGTACGCCGTCGGCAGGGCATCGGTGATCACCGGTTCCCACGCGCGCGTCACGTCGGTGGCTGTGTTGTTCGTCAGCACCACCGTAAAGGTCACCACGGTGCCCTGGCTCACGGTGGCGGGCAGTGCGGTCTTGGTGAGGCCGAGGCGTGGCTCTGCGATACGCAGCGTGGCCGTATCGCTCCGTGTCTGCGCGTCGCCGGCGACGGTGCGATAGTTCAGCCCCGCGTCGATGTCCAACGTGTCCGTGCGGTTGTTCGCCGTCGTGTTGCGTGTCACCACGTCGAAGCGCAGCACCACTTGCTCGGCGTTGGCGTCGTTGTCGTTGTTGGTCAGGGTGCCCAGCTGGAAGAGCAGGCCCGACCCGAGAACCGTGGGAGCAATCGCGGCAGACGTCGTCGAGAGGTTGCCCGCGGCCGAGCTGTTGATGGTGGTATCGGCCACCGCCGCCACGGTCGCGCTGCCCGCAATGAATTCGAGCCCGCTGTCGAGGCTGACCACGCTCAACGCCACGCCCAATTGATCGCGCGTGACGCCCTGCGGCAGGCCAATGGTGTAGGCGTAGGTCAGCACTTCGCCGATTGCCGCGCGCACGGGCGAGGCATCGCTGGTAAAGGACTCGCTGCTGGCGGTGAGGGCCAGGTCGAGGGCCGGTGCGGCGGTGGTGAGGCTTGCCGTTGCGCTGTCGTTCGTCGTGCGTTCGCCCGTCACCACGCCGCTTTGCGAATCACCCGCCACCGACGCGCTGTCGGCCACGGTCGACGCCGACACCAGGGCGCTCTGG
>CAYMLC010000055.1:0-5142 GCA_964390765.1 uncultured Nitrospirales bacterium | reverse complement strand
GCGGCGGCGCTGCGGGCAGGCCTCGGGCTTGCGGCGCTCTGGGCGGTGCCGGTGTAGCTGGAAATCGCGCTCGAACCCGCCGCCAGGTTGCTGCCGCTGTAAGTGAGCGTGGGGTTCGCATAGCTGAAGGTGAAGCCCGCGGGCGTGCTGCTCTCGGCGATGCTGGACAGGTCGAAAAGGTTCGCGGTGTCGTTGATGGTGTCGGTCACCGTCACGTCGGCTGCGGGCCCGGTACCCGTGTTGTTCAGTTGCAGCGTCACGGTGATGGTGTCGCCCGCCTCTACGCCCGTGTTCGGACTCAGCGACTTGGTGAGCGTCAACACCGGTTCGACAAAGTTCAGTGCGGCCGTGTCGTTCGGGGCGCCGCCGGTGCGCCCCGTATAGTCGAGCGTGCCGCTCAACACCTTGGCCTGCGGGGCTGTCGTTGCGGCATTCGCGCTGCTGCTGCCCTCCACACGCGCCTGCAACAGCAGGGCAAAGCTGTTGTTCGCGGGGTTGTTGTCGCCCGTTACGGTGGTGGTCGCGCCGAAGGGCTGGCTGACCGTGATGCCCGCGTCGACACTGCCGGCCGTCGCGGCGCTGCCCAGCGAGACGCTGCCCTTGAAGCCGGTGGTATCGAGCGTGGCGCCCACAAAGGAGAAGCCTGGCGGCAGCGCAAACTCGGCCGTCAGCCCACTGGTCTGGCCTTCGGGCAGGCTCACCGCCGCGCGATAGGTCACCACATCGCCCGCTGTCACATTGGGCCCGGCCGGCCCCGGGCTGATGTCATCGACCGTGATGCCCAGCCCCACGTTGCCCGCCGGCACGGTGAAGGTGGCGCACGCCTGCGCCGCATAGTCGTTGGCGGTGCCGCCCGCTTCGCCCGTGTCCCCCGTGCGCTCGACCCCCAGCGTGTTGTTGGGCGGACTGGGCAAGGCCGCCTGGTCGGCCGTGGCCAGGCTCTCCCATTGCAGGTCTGCGCAGTTGTCGATGACCTGACTCGGCGCTACGTCGGCATCGAGCGTTACGGCGAAGCGGACTTCGGCTGAAGCACCAAGCGGGAAGTCGTCCCAACCCGCGGTGATGGTGCCGCCCGCCTGGGCAGGGCCGGTGTCGGGCGCGCGCCCGCTGCTGGAGAGTCCCCCCGCGAAAGTGAACCCGGCCGGCAGCACGTCTTCCAGCGTCACATCGAAGGCCTCGGCATCGGCTGATGCCAGGGGCGCGAGCGTGATGGTGACCAGCGCAGTATCCGCCGCATCGCCACTCAGCTGGCTCAGCGTCTTCGTCACTTGCAGCGCGGGCTCGACCACCACCAGCGTCGGCGCCGTACTGCTGCCGCTCAGGTCGCCCGTGCCGTTCGGGTTCGGCCAAAGCACCGTGGCCGCGCCGTTGCGCGCACTGCCGCGCACATTGCCGGACCAGTTGAGCACGCGCGCACGGGCGGTAATCACCACGCGTTCGGCGATACTGTTATTGGTGTCGGTGTTGCCCACATCACCGAGGTCGATCTGCAGCAGGCGATCTTCCTGGTGCGGTTGGGCGCCGCTGTTGGTGATGGTGCCGGCCGGCACAAAGGGCCCGCCGTCGCTCGACAACTGCGCACTGTTGGTCACGATGTCGGAAAGCTCGGCCCACGCCAATCCGTTGTCGAGCAGCAGCTCGAGTTCGACACCGGACGTCGCGCCTTCCGGCACCGTAATCTCGAGCCGATAGTCGATGACTTCGCCGATGTGCACGCCTTCGTCGTTGCCGGTGTAGTTGGGCACGATGGCCGTCTGCTCGAGGTCGATGCCGAGTGGCGCCACGGTGAAGGTGGCGGCGTCGCTTGCGGCGGGAAAGGCCGGGGCGCCGCGCGCCGCAGACCACGTGGCCGTGGCGGTGCTCGTCAATGCTTGTGCGGCCGCCAGCGCGGGGCGCGTGTCGCACGTGAAGGTGATGAAGACGGTGTCTTCATTGAAGGGCGGGCCTCCCCCCGTGGGGCTGCCATCGTTGGGCGCGAGGGGCCCATCCAGCCGAATGCCACCGTCGAGGCTGGTGGGTATCGGCAAGGTGGGCGCGGCGGGCGGCGCCACATCGGCCGGGTCGCGAAACGCGATCGGCGTTCCGGTACCGTCTTCCACACGCACGATGGCGCAGTTGGTATAGCTCGCCAGCGTCGGCACGGTGGCGAGCACATCGGTGGCCGGTGCCGCGCCGGTATTCTCGAGCGTCAACACGAAGGTTATGCGGTCGTTCGCATCGCCCCCTGCCGCGTCGCCGTCGACCGGCAGCACGCCGGGCGCCGGGTCGACCGTGGCGTTGGGGTTGTTGACCGCGCTCACGCCAAGCGTCGTGCGCAGGTCTGGCGCACCCACCAGCAGGGGCAGCGCCCGGTCGGTCTCGCGCAGCACGTTGCCGGCGGTGTCTTCGGCGGTCAGCACGAAGCGGTTCTGCACCTGGCGGCCGCCATCGAACGGCTCATCGGTTAGCGTCAGGTCGACCTCGTACTCGACGAACTGCGAAGAGCCGCCCGGGCTGGACACGCGCCCGACCTCGAGCCGCAGTGCGTTGGTGGCGGCGTCGGCGATGATCAGCGCGGGCGCCTGCGACACTGTGTCGTTGGGCCCAAACCTGATATCGCCCACGCCGAAGGTCGTGTCGATCGCCGCCACATCGAACAGGTTGGCCGGCAGATAATCCAGGAACACAAGCGCATCCGCATCGCCGCTGGGCAGCTCCGCGCGCAGGCGATAGGTCACCGTGTCGCCGGGCGCATACGCAGGCAGTGGGTTCACGGTGGTCTTCTGCGCCGTGGGTGCGGGCACCTGTAGCGTGGCCAGCGCGTTGGCCGCACAGCCCGTCGCGCCCCCGCTCAACGCATACGCCGCCGACAGCGCCGCCTCCAGGCGGTCGCCGCCCAGCAAGGGTTCGCCCGTAGCGGCGAAGGTATCCCCCAGCGTCGCGTCGAATGTGATGGTGCCGCGGGCATCCGCCGCCAGGGTGCCCGTCACGCCGGTCACGTCGTAGCGAACGGTCGTGGTGCCATCGCCGTTGGGCGTCACCACCGGCGTGATGGGCGTCGGGTTGCCATCGTTCACGAAGCTGCCATGCGCTGCAAAGCCGATACCGTCGGGCAGGGTGATGACGAGCGCCAGAGACGATGCGTCGGCAAAGGCAGACAGCGCATAGCGGGCGGTATAGGTCACGGTCTCGCCGGGCGACGCTGTGGCCGTAATCGTTGTCAGGGTGGCCGTCACGTGGCGCGCCGTCAGCTCGGCATCCGCATTCAGCGTCGGCAGTGCGGTGTTGTCAGGCTGCTCACCGTTCAACGCGGCCGTCGCGGTCGTGGTCGCGCCGTCGCACGTGGCCGGGTCCAGTGCATCGGCCACACGCGCGCTGAACGTTACGATCAGATCCGACGTGCCACTGCCGCCGCTCACCCGCTCCGCGGTCACCGTCAGTGTGCCGCCGGGCAGGTCGGTCGGTGGCGTCTGGGTAGCCAGGGCATTCACGCCACCGATAATCGTGGCCGGGCCGACGAACTGAATCTCCGGCGGCAGCACAATATCGAGGGCCGTGTCGAAGACGTCGATGCCTTCCGCCACATCGACCGTGGCCGTATAGCTGAACGCGCTGCTGTCGCTCGGTACCGCCTGCGCTGCACCCGCGCTCAACGATACCGACCACGGCAACAGGCCCAGCGTATCGGTGACCTCAGTGCCCGCAATCGGTCCGTTCTCGCCGGTGGGGGTGTCGCCCAGTTCATAGACTGGCTGCACGGTCGTCTCGAGGGCGGTGCCCGGTGGCGTGCCCGCCGCAATCTCGGCACACAGCGTGACCACGACCGCAGGCACGCCGCTCGCCAGGCTGCCGGTGCGCACGTCCACCAGGACCAGCGATGCGCCCGCGGGTCCACTGACGGTCTGACCCGTGAGGGGGTCGGTCAGCACGTTGCCGGGCGCCGCGGGAAAGACGCCCGCGCTCTGCGTCGGTACCGCCTGACCGCCGACGGTCGCTTCCTGGATACTGATTTCCGGAGGCAGCGTAACGCGCAGATAGGGGGCGAATCCGGCGGGGCCCGTGCCCGTCAGCGAGAGGTCGACACAGCGCGTGGGCCCCGCCACGAGGTCGTCGCCGAGGTTGTAGGTGACGTTGGGCACCTGCGCACTGGTGGGCAACGCCAGACCCGCCAAGGCACAGCAAAGCCAAACACACGCCACCCCGCCCCGCGTTCGGCACCGCTGGAGGCTGTGCGCGATAGTCACCGCAATCCTCGGGCAGGCGCCCACCGCCTGCCGCTAACTGGTTTGTATCGCGCTACTTAGCTTCTTGTCAAGTATTTGTTTTAGGCGGAAACAAGCGTTTCACGTCGCCACCGCATGCACAGACCCGCTCAGCCGTTGCGCAGCCGCTCCTCCCAGTCGTAGCGGCGGTCGGTGACGATGGTCTCCATCCGCTGGATGCGCCGCTCCAGATGATCGAAGGTGCGCTTCAGCCGTTGCAGCGCCATCTTCCGGCTCGTGGCGTACGTGCTGTAGAACTCCTCGTCTTCTTCGTCCTTGAAGCCCGCGGGCGGCGCCGGCTTCAAGAGCAACGCCAGCCCGAAATAGCCAATCCAGACGAAGAGCCAGAAGGGGGGAAAGATGGCCAGCAGCACCGTCACGACGCGCAGCACATTGGCGTCCAAATCAAAGTAATCCGCGATACCCCGGATCACGCCGAAAATGACGCCGCGGCGCGAGCGATAGAGGCGGCCCTGGCGGCGTGTGTGTTGTTCCTGATGCATCGGTGTGCTTACCTCCAGGCCGTAGACCCATCGTCGCGCAGCAGCGTCTCGAGTGCGTCCAGCCGTTCGTTCATGCGTTTCATGCCCCGCTTCAGGGCGTACAAGTCGAGCGTGTCGTTGTCGGGCAGGAGGAAGCGCGCATCGCCTCGTGCCCGGCGATAGACCAGCCAGCCGGCGCAGGCGGCCCCGCCCAGCACCGCCACCACGAGCGCCAGCGCCAGCAGCAGCCCCACCACTTCTTCCATAAGCGGCACGAGCATGGCCTACAGGTCCCACCGGTCGCGGTGGCCGGTGCGTACTTCGCGTTCCGTGCGCTCCAGCAGCAGGGTCTCCAGCGCTTCGATGCGCTGCTCCATGCGTTGCAGACCCCGGTTCAACTCCTGCATCAGCTCTGCGTC
>CAYMLC010000054.1:9480-11793 GCA_964390765.1 uncultured Nitrospirales bacterium | reverse complement strand
GGGGAGGCCGGCTTCCTGGCGCGGGCCGCCCACACATGCGGTCCGATAGTAGCGGCGGATGGCCTGCATCTCGCGCAGGTCGAGGGCGAGCAGGTGCTCGCGGCTGAGTGCCATCAGCCCGTCGTCGTCGACATCCAGGTCGATGGTGCGGACGGTGTCGTCGCTGCGCCCGGTCACCACCGGCAACTCGAGCACGGGCGCGCCATCGCGCGGCAGGGCATCGACCGCACATACGCGCCACTGTTCGATGAGGTCATTGGCGAGCAGCGCCCGCGCCAGGTCCGCGCAGGCCTCGGCATCGCACGTGCCGTCGAACAGGTACTGCGTCGATTTGAAGACGGTCTCGCCCGGCGCCAGCGCCCGGCCCAGCACATCCTGCAGGCCGGCGGCCGCGCTCTTGCCGACGTTGTCGGTCACGCCGGGGCGAAAGCCCACCTCGACCGCATAGCCGCTCCCAAGCGTGGGGGCGAGCGGTGCGTCGATGGCCGACACCTGGGTGACCGGGTCGGTGAAGAGTTCGGTTCGTGCGCGCTCGAGTTCTTCGGGCGACACCTCGGCGTGCACGGTATAGACATCGACCACGCGCACGGGACCCACCTCCCGGCCGAGGTCTTCGCGAATGCGCGCGCGCCACGCGTCACCGGCGGGGTCGCGTTCGCCCGGACGGGTAGCGACTTCAATGCGATGCGGCATAGCGCACGGCCCCCGTGTAGGTCAGTTTGCCGGTATCGTTTACGGTGCCGATGTGCCAGGCCTGCTGCCCGGTCATCTCGACCCCCTCTATCGCCTTCTGCGTGGCACTGGCCGGCACGATGAAACAGAAGCCAATGCCCATATTGAATACGTGCAGCATCTCGCGCTCGTCCACTTCGCCGGCATCGCGCAGGAACTTGAAGATGGGCAGCGCTTCCCAAGCACCGAGGTCCACCTCGACCCCGAGTCCATCGGGCAATGCGCGCGGCAGGTTGTCGGTAATGCCGCCGCCGGTGATGTGTGACATGCCGCGCACATCGACCAGGCGCATGATGATCTGCATGAGCTTGGCATAGCTCACGTGCGGCTCGAGCAGGGCGTCGCCCACACTGCGCCCGACGCCCGGCATGGGATCGTCCACACCGAGGCCCGCGCGCTCGAAGCAGATCTTGCGCGCCAGGCTGTAGCCGTTGGTATGCAGGCCGCTGCTGGGCAGGCCGATGACCGCGTCGCCGGGCGTGATGCGTTCGCCGTCGACAATGCGCGCGCGGTCGACAATGCCGACGATGGTGCCCGCGACGTCGTATTCACCCGGGTTGTACATATCGGGCATTTCGGCGGTCTCGCCGCCGATCAGCGCGCAGCCGGCGTAGCGGCAGCCGACGGTCAGCCCGCGGATGACCTGGGCCACCACCTCTTCCTCCAGCTTGCCCAGCGCCAGGTAATCGAGGAAGAAGAGCGGCTTCGCGCCCTGCACCAGGATGTCGTTGACGCAGTGGCTGACCAGGTCGATGCCGATGGTGTCGTGGCGGCCGGTCATGAACGCGAGCTTCAGTTTCGTGCCCACACCGTCGACACTCGATACGAGCACCGGCTGCTGCATGGCGCTCAGGTCGGGCTGGTACATGGCGCCGAAGCTGCCGATGTCCTGCAAGACGTGCTCGTTGAACGTCGCTTCGATATTGCCCTTCACGCGCTTGAGCGCGGCACTGGCGGCGTCGATATCGACTCCGGCGTCGCGGTAGCGCAGGCTGTCTTTGGGTTCGGTCATAGGTGGCGGCCTCCTCGCCTGTGAGCGAGCATAGCGTCTGGCGGTTGATAGCGCAAAAGAAGTCTTTCGTGCGTTGTGATAGGATTCACTTATCATGGCGATCACCTTCGAGAGTCTGCGCTGCCTGTGCGCCGTGGCCGATGCGGGCGGCTTTCATGAGGCGGCCCGGCAGCTTGGCCGCAGCCAGCCCGCGGTCAGCCAACAGGTGAAGGCATTGGAGGCCGCGGCGGGCGGCACATTGGTGGCGCGGCGGGGCGGGCGGCTGACGCCGCTGGGCGAGGTCTATGCCGCGCGTGGGCGCGTCTTGCTGGCGGGGCGTGCGCAACTCGAACGGGAGGCGGCGGACTTCGACGAGGCCGCGGCGCATCCGCTGCGGCTGGGCGCCAGCGATACCTATGCGTCGCACTATCTGCCGGCGGCGCTCGGCCGCTTGCTGGCGGCCCATCCCGCGGCGCGCGTGTCGGTGGTGAACCGGCCTTCGGCCACACTCGAGGCACAGGTGCTGGCGGGCGCGCTCGACCTGGCCGTGGTCACCCAGGCCGCGGCAGTGCCGGGGCTCGAAGCGCGGC
>CAYMLC010000054.1:9174-9470 GCA_964390765.1 uncultured Nitrospirales bacterium | reverse complement strand
TACGTTTGGCGGTGCCGGCTACGCATGCGCTGGCCCGGCGCAAGCGTGTGGCGCTGGCCGCGCTCGATGGCCAGCCCTACCTGCAACTCGACCCCGCCACGCGCACGGGGGGTGCGGTGCGTACCGCGCTCGACGCGGGCGGGGTGGCGCCACGCGTGGTACTCGACGCCGGTTCGTTCGCCGTGTTGCTGCGCTATGTGGCTGAGGGCCTGGGCCTGGCGCTGGTACCGGCCATAGCGCTGACCGGCGCAGCCCCAGGTATCGTGTCGCTGGATGTGCCGGGCGCACCCATGCTG
>CAYMLC010000054.1:0-9164 GCA_964390765.1 uncultured Nitrospirales bacterium | reverse complement strand
ACGCCACGCGGCTCGAGCGCACCCTACTCAGCAGCTTGCAGCGCAGCGGATAAAGTCGTTGGCATTGCGGGCGTGGAATGGGTAGGCTGACCGGCGAGCCATGCACGCAAGCATCTATTACAACAGCCTGCCGCCCGACGCCGCGCCTGCACGGCGCGTTGCGTTGGCCCGGCAACATTGCTTCGCGGGCGTCGAGTTGGTCCTGGGTTCGGGTCCCGCGGCGGACCTCGATCTCGAGGCGGGCGAAGATGAACTGGTTGGGTTGCGCCGCGTCGTCGAGAAGGCGCAAGTGCGCATCGATGCGGTTTCCTGCGCTGGCCCGGTTGCGTCGCTCGACTATGTGCCGAAACTCCTGCGTGCGGCGGTGGCGCTGGGCGCGCCTGTCGCCGCGATTACGCCCCCGCACCTGGATGAAGACCTGCCCTATGACCGCGCAATGGAGCAGACGCTCGACGCGCTGACCGAGCGGCTGGGCGAGGCCGAGCAGGCGGGCGTGACGCTGGCGGTTGAGGCGCCGGCATCCGGCGGCCTGTTGGCGAGCCCCCTCGAAGCGCGCGACTTCGTCGACCACCTGGAAAGCGATGCCGTCGGCATTTGCCTGCATGTGGCGCATGCAGACGACGCGGCGGCGTGGGCGCGCATTCTGGGCGGGCGCGTGCGCCATGTGTGGGCGGCCGACAGCGAGGCGTCGGCGACCGGCCATATCCAGGTGGTGCTGCCGTTTCAGGGGCGCACCGACTGGTTCGCACTGCGCGAATCGCTGGCGGCGGGCGGTTATGATGGGCCGCTCGTGGCGGAATATCTGCCTTATGCGTGGGCGCCCGAATTGACGGTCGAGCATCTTGCGGCCGCGTTGCGCACGGTGCTCACGGGCGAGGGGAGGAGCCAGTTATGAATGCGGCAATCATCGGATGCAGCGTGATGGGGCGTTGGCACGCGGCCGAACTGACGCGGTGCGGGGTGCGCGTGTGTGCGTGTGGCGATGCGGACGCGGCACTGGCGAAGTCGCTGGGCGAGGCCTACGGCGCGGCGGCGAGCACGGACTGCGAAGCGCTGCTGCGCCAGGACGAGGTGGACATTGTAGTTATCGCCACGCCGACGCCGACACATGCGGCCTACGTGACGGCGGCGGCCAAGGCGGGCAAGCACATATTCTGCGAGAAGCCGTTTACGCGCACGCTGCAGGAGGCGAAGGTAGCGTTGGCGGCGGTGCGCAAGGCAGGCGTAAAGCTGTTCGTGGGCCATGTGGTGCGCTACTTTCAAGAGTTCGAGACGATGCGCGCCGAGATTGCCGCGGGGGCCATCGGCACGCCGGGCTTTGCGCGGCTGTACCGGGGGGGCGCCTTTCCGGGGGGCACGGGCGGCTGGTTCCGCAACTACGAAGCGAGCGGCGGGGTGACGCTCGACTGCATGATTCACGACCTGGACTGGCTGCGCTATGTGTTCGGCGAGCCCGAGTCGATTTACTGCCAGGCGCTGATGCGCAGCGAGCCCGTTCCGATGGACTACAGCCAGGTGACGATGCGGATGCGCTCGGGTTTACTGGCTAACGTGATTGGTTCGTGGGCGCACCCCAGCGGTTTCCGGGTGCGCGCTGAAGTCGCGGGCAGCAAGGGCCTGTTGCAGTTCGACAGCCGCGAGGCGCCGCTCGAGGTGATGCCGCGCGCCCTGGACAATGGCGGTGGCGGCGCCATAGTGCCGGCCAGCCCGATGCACAAATCGCCCTACCAGCTTGAATGGGAAGATTTTCTGTGCTGGCTGCGCGAGGACCGGGTGCCGCGGGTACAGCCGCAGGATGCGGTGCGCGCGCTCGAGATGGGGCTGGCCGCGCTGAAGTCGGCGGCGACGGGCAAACCGGTTACGCTGTAGGGAGAACAGGCCATGTGGCGCATCGGCATTATGAGTTTCGCGCACGTACACGCCGGGGCCTATGCCTCGGCGTTGAACGCGTTGCCGCACGCGGAGCTGGGCGCAATCTGGGACGATAACGCGCGGCGCGGCCGGCGCGCGGCCCGCGAATTTGGCGCGCCCTTCAAGCAGAAGCTGGAGACCTTCTTCGCAGCCGACCTCGATGGCGTGATTGTCTGTTCGGAGAATGTGCATCACCGCGAGCACGTGGAGCAGGCGGCGGCGGCGGGGCTGTGGGTGTTGTGCGAGAAACCGCTTGCGCCGGCCGCGGCCGATGCGCAGGCCATGATACGCGCGTGCCGCAAGGCGGGTGTGGGGCTGGGGGTGGCGTTTCCTTGCCGGTTTGTGCCGCCGATCCAGCAGGCCCAGGCCGATCTGATGGCGGGCACCTATGGCAACGTGCTGGCGGTTTCGGCCACGAACCATGGCAGCTTTCCGGGCGGTTGGTTTGCCGACGATGCGCTGGCGGGTGGCGGCGCGGTGATGGACCACACGGTGCACGTGGCCGATGTGTTGCGCTGGATACTGGGCCGCGAGTTTACGCGTGTGTATTGCGAGGCGGGGAATCAACTGCATAAGAAGCGAATCGACACCGACGACCTGGGCGTGTTGCAGTTGGAGATGGAAGGCGGGGTGCAGGTCTCGCACATTGGCAGCTGGAGCCGCCCCGAGAGTTTTCCGACCTGGGGCGATGTGACCCTCGAGATTGTGTGCGAGGGCGGCGTGGTGTCGGTCGATGCGTTCAACCAGAAGGTGCACCGCTTCAGCGACCGCGACGGCCGGGTGGCCTGGGTGCCCTTCGGCAGCGACGCGAACCGCGCCCTGGTAAATGATTTCGTGCGCGCCATCGAAGAGCGGCGCGACCCGCTGGCCTCCGGCGAAGACGGCCTGCGCGCCACACAGGTGACCGTGGCGGCGTATGAGTCCTGGCGCGCGGGCAAGCCGGTGCGCATCAAGAAGTAGCCCCGCCGCGCGTGCTAGACTCGCGCCCTTTGAGGGTCTCGATTCCGTAGCGAGAGTTGGCATGCGCACCGTGCTCATTACCGGCGTAGCCGGATTCATTGGTTCACACCTGGCCGAGAACCTGCTCGCGCGGGGGGACCGCGTGGTGGGTTTGGACAACTTCAACACCTACTACGACCCTGCCATCAAGCGCGGCAACATTGCCGGGCCGTTGGCGCATGGGGCGTTCTCGCTGTATGAATCCGACATCTGCGATGCGGACGCAGTGGACCATGTGTTTGCGCGCGAGCGGCCCGACGTGGTGGTGCACCTGGCCGCGCGGGCGGGCGTGCGGCCGTCGATCCAGGACCCGAATCTATACCATCGGGTGAACGTCATCGGCGGTCAGCACATCCTCGATGCGTGCCGCGCGCACCCGGTGTCGCACCTGGTCTTTGCGTCGAGCTCGTCGGTGTATGGCGGCAGTACCGAGACCCCGTTTCGCGAAGACAATCCGGTGATGCGGCCGGTGAGCCCCTATGCGGCCACCAAGCGCATGAACGAGTTGCAGGCCCACGTGTACAGCCACCTGTACGGGTTGCACGTGAGCATGCTGCGCTTCTTCACCGTGTATGGTCCGCGCCAGCGGCCCGACATGGCCATCCACAAATTCACGCGGCGCATCCTCGACGGCGAGCCGGTGCCCATGTTTGGCGAGGGCGACACGCGCCGCGACTACACTTACATCGACGACTGCATCGACGGGGTGGTGCGTGCCGTCGACCATCGCTTCCGTTTCGAAATCTTCAATCTGGGTGAGAACCACACGACGGCCCTGCGCGAGTTGATCGCCTTGATCGAGCGGCACACGGGCCGTTCTGCTAAGATCGAGCGGTTGCCTGCGCAGCCGGGCGATGTGGAAATCACCTACGCCGATATCAGCCACGCGCAGGCGCTGCTGGGCTATGCGCCGCGTGTGGGGATGGACGAGGGGATCGCGCGGTTCGTGGCCTGGTGCCGCGGCGAGGCGCACAACACCGCAGGGGCACAAGGTGGAGTGAGGGACAATGCCGACTAACAGTTCGACGCCGCGTGCCCTGATAACGGGCATCACTGGGCAAGACGGCTCTTACCTGGCCGAGCTATTGCTCGAAAAGGGCTACGACGTTTACGGGATGGTGCGGCGCGCGAGTTCGGAGAACTTCGAGCGTATCGCGCACATCAAGGACCAGATTGAACTGGTGCAGAGCGACTTGACCGATCAGGTGTCGCTCATCGAGGCGCTGGACGATATCCGCCCGCGCGAGGTGTACAACCTAGCGGCGCAGTCCTTCGTGCCGACGTCCTGGCGCCAGCCGATTCTGACCGGCGACGTGACGGCGCTGGGCGTGACGCGCATCCTGGAAGCCATCCGCACCGTGGACAAGTCCATCCGGTTTTACCAGGCGTCTTCGAGCGAGATGTATGGACACGTGCGCGAGGTGCCGCAACGCGAGAGCACGCCGTTTTATCCGCGCAGTCCCTATGGGGTCGCCAAGGTCTACGGCCATTGGATCACCGTGAACTACCGCGAGAGCTATAACCTGTTCGCCGTGAGCGGCATCCTGTTCAACCATGAATCGCCCCGGCGCGGGCTCGAATTTGTGACGCGCAAGGTGACCGATGGCGTGGCGCGGATCAAGCTGGGGTTGCAGGATGCACTGCCGCTGGGCAACCTGGACGCGAAACGCGACTGGGGCTTTGCCGGCGACTATGTGCGCGCGATGTGGCTGATGCTGCAGTCGGACGAGCCCGATGATTTTGTGGTGTCGACCGATGAATGCCACACCGTGCGCGAGATGTGCCAGATCGCGTTTGCGCATGTCGACCTCGATTGGGAGCAGTATGTGAAGGTGGACCCGCGTTTCTACCGGCCGGCCGAAGTACATGAACTGCTGGGCGACAGCACCAAGGCGCGGCGCGCGCTGGGTTGGTCGCCCGAGGTCAGCTTTGAACAACTGATTCAGATGATGGTCGACGCCGACCTTGAGCGCGTCAAGCGCGAGATGTTGCAAAGCGTTTCATGAGCAGGGCCGCCTTGGTCACCGGCGCCGATGGCTTTGTGGGCCGCCGCCTGTGTGCGCGGCTGCGCGCGGCGGGGTGGACCGTGCACCAGGCCGACCGCAACGGCAGCGAAGAGACGCACGCATGCGACGTGACCGACCGCGCGGCGCTCGAGGCTTTGCTCGAGGCGCTGCCCGACCTCACGCACGTGTTCCACCTGGCCGCGATGACCTTTGTGCCGGCGGCCTCGGCGCATCCGGTGCAGGCGATGCTGGTGAACTACGGCGGCAGCCTCAACTTGGCGCAGGCGTTGCTCGCGCGCGGGCGGCCGGTGCGCCTGGTCTTTATCGGCAGTGCCGACGCCTATGGCCCGCCCGCATATCTGCCCATCGACGAGGCACACCCGCTGCGCCCGGCCAACCCCTATGCCATCAGCAAGGCCGCGGCCGACCAGGCGCTCGACTGGATGCACCGGGCGCACGGGCTCGACGTGGTGCGCATGCGGCCGTTTAATCACGCGGGTCCCACGCAAGAGGGCGACTTTGTGCTGGCTTCGTTCGCGCGGCAGGTGGCGGCCATCGCGACGGGCGCCGCCGAGGAACCCGTGGTGCGCACCGGTAATCTCGATGCGGCGCGTGATTTCTCGCACGTGGATGACGTTATCGAGGCCTATCTGCTGGCGGCGGAGCGGGGGGCGGCAGGCGAGGTTTACAACGTGAGCAGCGGTGCGGCGCAACGCGTGGGCGATGCGCTCAACCGGCTGATCGAATTCAGCGGTTGCGCCATTCGGGTGGAGCGCGACCCCGCCCGCTACCGGCCCGTCGATGTGGCGGAGGTGCTTGGCAGCCATGCACACCTGACGGATGCAACGGGTTGGGAACCGCAACGCAGCTTCGATTCGTTGCTGAAGGAATTGTTCGAGGCATGGCGCGCCCGCCTGGAAGCGAAGCAGGGATGAGTGCGCACCCACTGCCGCCGCCAGCGAAGGTGCGCGACGTGGCCGAGTTGGCGGAATGGGCGCGCGGCTGGCGCCGGCAGGGGCGCCGTGTGGTGTGGACCAATGGCTGCTTCGAGATTCTGCACGCGGGCCACATCGAGTTTCTCTTGAAGGCCGCGCGCCTGGGCGATGTATTCGTGGTCGGCGTGAACAGCGACGATTCGGTGCGTGCGCTGAAAGGGCCGGGCCACCCGGTGGCCACGCTGGCCGAGCGGCTGATTGTGCTGGACGCCGTAGATTGTGTGGATTACCTGACCGTCTTCGACGCGCCCAACTGCGCCGAGGTCCTGCGCACCCTGCAGCCCGATGTCTACGCGAAGGGCCTGCGCCACGTGCACGGCGATATCGATATGGAAGAGCGCGCCGTGATCGAAGCGCAGGGCGGTTGCTTCGCACTCATCGCGGGCGACGCGGCGAAATCGACCCAGGCGATTCTCGAGCGCATCCGCGCGGGGTAACTGCGCGTCCGGCCTGCGACCGGGGCGGGCCGCTTCGGCGAGGCCCGGCACCTTCTGAACGGCACGGTGCCCCGTGACGACAGCGCACGGGGTTTCCCGCTTGCGCGGCGTGTTTTTGCGTACTTCCAACGTGATACGTTGCGCGAAGGATGGCGACAGCTTGCTCGTGCGTTAACCCTGTCAAGAGCGGTTGATCTGTTGCAGCCCTACTTGGATAAACCGGGAAGTTTCGTTTCGTACCATGAGCATAGCACTGCCCACGCACAGCGAATTGCCGGCCCTGCTGGCGGGCTACCCCGCAGCAGATGTACGCGATGCCCTGGCCAGCACCACACCCGCCCGGGTGGAGGCCGCCCTCGGGCATGAGACGCGTACGCCGGCCGACCTGATTGCGCTGCTCTCGCCCGCGGCCGAGGCCTATCTGGAGCCGATGGCGCGTGAGGCGCAGCGGCTGACGCGCTGGCACTTCGGCCGCACCATCAGCCTTTATGCGCCGCTCTATATCTCGAATCTCTGCGCGGCGGATTGTGTGTACTGCGGTTTCAGCGTGCGCGCCGAGACAAATGACAAGCGCGTGACACTGAAGCCCGAGCACATTCATGCGGAGTGCGCGGCGCTGCGCCAGCAGGGATTCGACGCGGTGCTCATTCTGACGGGTGAAGCCCCGAGAGCCGTGCCGCCCAGCTACATTCGCGATGCGGTGGCCATTGCCAACGAGTACTTTTCGAGTGTCGCGGTCGAGATCTATTCGGTCGACACCGCCGCGTACCGCAGCTTCGTCGAGGCGGGCCTCGAAGGCGTGACGCTCTACATGGAGACCTACGACCGCGATACCTATCGCGCGGTACACCGGGAGGGCGAGAAGGCGGACTACGACTACCGGCTCGATGCCTTGACGCGTGCGGGCCGCGCGGGCGTGCGGCGTCTCAGCCTGGGCGCGCTGCTGGGGCTGTTCGACTGGCGGGTCGAGTCGCTGCACACGGCGCTGCACGCGCGCTGGCTGCAACGGCACTGCTGGCAGAGCGCGGTGGCGGTGTCTTTCCCGCGGTTGCTGCATGTGCCCGCCCGCTATCAGGTGGCCAATCCGGTGACCGATGCGGAACTGGTGCAGGCGATGCTGGCGCTGCGGCTGTTTCTGCCCGAAGCGGGCTTCAACCTCAGCACGCGCGAACGCCCGGCCCTGCGCGATCGGCTGATTCCGCTGGGTGTCACGCACATGAGCGCGGGCTCGAGCACGCAGCCGGGCGGGTATGCCGTGTACCCCCGCGGCGGCGAGCAGGCAACAACGCGCGAGCGCGATGTGCTGGAGCAATTCGCACTGGAGGATCTGCGCGCGCCGGACGAAGTGGTGGCGGCCATTCGCCGGGCCGGCTACGACCCCGTGTGGAAAGACTACGACCGCGGCTTCGACCGCGGCTAATCGCGCGCCCGCATTCGGCTGCGCTATTCTGCGCGCATGCTCCGCGCTGTCTGGCGAAAACTGGTGCTGCGCTACGGCACGCAGGCCATGCGGGTGCGTGCGCTGCGTGCGATGGGTGTGCGCATCGGCGCGCGCTGCCGCATCTACACGCCGCACTTCGGCGGCGAGCCGTGGCTTATCCGCATCGGCGATCACTGCTGCATCTCGAACGACGTGACTTTTGTGAACCACGGTCTGACGTGGCCGTTTCAAGACCGCTACGAATCGCTGACCAGCTTCGGCGCTATCGACATCAGGGACAATGTGCAGATTGGGGTGCGTGCGACGGTCCTGCCCGGTGTCACGATTGGTCCGAATGCCATCGTGGGCGCGTGCAGCGTGGTGACGAAGGACATCCCGCCGAACAGCGTGGCCGCCGGCAATCCGGCGCGCGTGATCTGTTCGCTCGATGAATACGAACAGCGTGTGGCGGCCGAGCACATCGACATTCCGCGCGACCGGGACGGGGCGCGCCGCGTGCTCGAGCGCCACTTCTGGGGCGACACGCCATGAAGCTGGCGCTCTTGAAGGGCAACCGCTTCAACCCGTGGCACCTGCAGGTTTTTGAGCGGCTGCCCGACTGTACGCTGACGGCCTTTCGCGCGGATTCGGAGATTCAGCGCCACTTCAACGCACGCACCAGTGCCGCGCTGCGCTGTGCGGTCGAGGACATCTACTTCGACACCCAGGTGGGCCCGCCGTGGCGGCGTGCGTGGAACGGCCTGCGCGCGCGCTACTTTGACTATCAGCCGCGCATTGCGCCGTTTCACGGACGGCTCGAAGGCTACGACGTGATACAGACATGGGAGCTGTTTACGGACTGGACGGCAGAGGCGCTCGAGGCGCGGCGGCGCTGGGGGATACCCACCTCGGTAATGGTGTGGGACAACATCCCCTTCAATATGGAGTATGCGCCCGAGCGCTACGCGATGAAGCGGCGCGCCGCGCGCGAGGCCGACCGCTTCATCGTGCACACCGACCGCTCGGCGCGCGTGCTGGATATCGAAGAAGTCGACCCGCGGCAGGTGGTGAAGATTGGTCCCGGCGTCGACATCGAGCGCTTTGCGCCGGGCCCGCGCGACCGGGAGCGGTTCGGGCTCGAGGAAGACAGCTTCGTGTTGTTGTTCGTGGGCTGGCTGTTGCCGCGCAAGGGTATCGACTTTCTGCTGCTGGCGCTGCGCGAATTGCTGCGCGACGCGCAGGTGGGCCAGCGGCGGCCGCGATTGCTGGTGGTGGGCAGCGGCCCGGGCCGCGACCGCGTGGATGCGCTGGTTGATCGCCTGGGCTTGCGCGGGGCGGTGACCTTTGCCGGGGCAGTGCCCTACGGCGAGATGCCCGCGGCGTTGGGCGCCGTCTC
>CAYMLC010000053.1:0-11818 GCA_964390765.1 uncultured Nitrospirales bacterium | reverse complement strand
GCCATAGTAGACGGCGGGATCGAGGAAGGCGGTAATGCGCCCGCCGACCGCCAGCACGTTGGTCGTCCACACATCGCCATGCAGCAGCGAAGATTGCGCGGGGGGCGCCAGCAATTCGTCCAGTTGGTCGGCCAGCGTGTCGATGCGGCGGCGCACCGCCTGGGGCAGACGCCCGCTGCGCGCAGCTTCGTCGGCCATGTAGAGCAGGCGCTGCTCGCGGAAGAAGGTCAGCCAGTCGGCGGTCCATGGATTGGGTTGGTGCAGACCGCCGATGAGCGTGTCGCAGTCGAGGCCGTGGCCCTTGGCGTGGGTCACCGCGTGGCAGGTGGCCAAGAGCTCGGCCGCATGCTGTTCGGCCCGGCGGTCGAACTGGCTGTTGCCCGGTGCGCAGTCCATTACCAGCAGTTCCTTGCTGGCGTGGTGTACGGCGGGCACCGGCAGCGGGCTGTGCTCGGCCAGGTAGCCCAGCATATAGCCCTCGATGTCGAGCGTGGCCGCCGCGCCGCCGGCCACCTTCACCACCACCTCGGCGCCACTGGCCCGCGTGCCGCGATAGACCTCGCCCACGCACCCGCCGCTCAGCGGCGCCAGGCCATGCACCGGCTCGCCCAGGGCCTGCTCGATGCGTTGCACCGGCGCGGCCACGGCTATGCTTTCGCGCCCAGGTGCTCGCGCTCGATGTGGTCGAGCAGGCCGTTGCAGCTGGCCTCGATCAGGTCGTAGACATAGACGAAGGTTTCGTCGTCGCCGCTGAAGGGGTCGGGTACTTCGCGCACCTTGAGCTGGGGCGCGAAATCGGTGGTGCGAAAGAGCCGGGCGCGTGCGCCGCTCGGCTGAATGCGCGCGAGCGCAACGTGGTTTGCCTCGTCCATCGCGAGGATATAGTCAAACGCCGCGAAGTCGCGCGTCTTGGCCTGGCGCCCGCGCAGCCCGCGAATGTCGATGTCGTGGCGCAGCAGCAGCCGCTGAGCGCGCGGGTCGGGTGCCTCGCCCACGTGCCAGTCGCTGGTGCCGGCCGAGTCGATCTCGATGTGCTGGCTGAGTCCGCGCTTTTCCACCAGCTTGCGGAAGATGCCCTCGGCCATCGGCGACCGGCAGATGTTGCCGAGGCATACGAACAAGACGCGCACGGGGCTGTCTGGGGCCATGGTGCTACTCCTCCTCGCCGCCGGCCGGTGCTTCGCCTTCGCCGGCTGCGTCTTCGTCGTCGGGCGCGCCCTCTTCGGTTACGGCGGCTTCCTTCTCATCGGCCAGGGCCAGCGCCAGGCCACTCACCCGCGCACCCGCCTGCGGCTTCATCACGCGTACTCCCTGCGTGTTGCGGCCGATGGTGCGGATGTCCTTGACCGCGCACCGAATCACGATGCCGTCAGTCGCGACCAGCACCACTTCGTCGCGGTCGTCGACGGTCAACATGCCGACCACCTTGCCGGTCTTCGGCGTGACCTTCACGTTGATGGTGCCCTGGCCGCTGCGCGCCTGCATGCGGTATTCGGCCACCTTCGTGCGCTTACCATAGCCATGCTCGGTCACGCTCAGCACCGTGGCTTCGTCGCGCGCGACCGATACGCCGATCACAAAGTCTTTGGGCCGCAGGCGAATGCCGATCACGCCGCGGGCCTGGCGGCCCATCGCGCGCACGTCGCCCTCGGGAAAGCGGATGGCCATGCCGTCGTGTGTGGCGATCAGGATGTTGTCGTTGCCACTGGTCACGTGCACGGCCACCAGGGCGTCGTCGCCGTCGAGTTCAATCGCGCGGATACCGGTGGTGCGCGGATTGCTGAACGCCTTCAGCGCGGTCTTCTTCACCACGCCGCGCCGTGTGACCATGAACACGAAATGGCCTTCTGCATTCAGGTCGCGCACCGGCACACACGCCGTCACGATCTCGTCGGACGAGAGGTTGAGCACATTGACCATGGCGCGGCCGCGCGCGGTGCGGCTGGCCTTGGGCAGTTCGTGCACCTTGCGCCAGTAAAGACGGCCGTGGCTCGTAAAGAACAGGATATGCTCGTGCGCACTGGCGATGAAGAGATCGGCCACGAAGTCTTCGTCTTTGGTCTCCATCCCGGCGATACCGCGGCCGCCACGGCGCTGCTTGCGATAGGTGGTGGCCGGCAGGCGCTTGATGTAGCCCATGTGCGAGACCGTGACCACCATCGCCTCGTCGGCGATCAGGTCTTCGACAGCGAGGTCGCTCTCGTCGTCGGCGATCACACTGCGGCGCGTATCGCCATATTTCTTGCGCACCTCTTCAAGTTCCTTGCGCACCTCGGTACGGATGTTCCGGTCGGTCGCCAGGATATTGCGCAGCCGCTCGATCTCCTGTAGCAGGGCCTTGTACTCCTGCTCGAGTTCTTCGCGCTCGAGCCCGGTCAGCCGGCGCAGGCGCATCGCCAGGATGGCGTTGGCCTGCGGCGTGGTAAAGCCGAACTGCGCCATCAGTTTCTCGCGCGCTTCGTCGCCATCGGCACTCGCGCGGATGGTGGCGATAATCGCATCGATGTCGTCGATGGCCTTCAGCAGACCCTCGACAATGTGGGCGCGTGCTTCGGCCTTCTCGAGCAGGAAGCGGGTGCGCCGCTCGATGACTTCGGCGCGGTGTTCGACGTAGTGGTGCACCATCTCGCGCAGGTTCAGGACGCGCGGCTGATTGTTCACCAAGGCGAGCATGTTGATGCTGATCGAACTCTGCAACTGCGTGTGCTTGTAGAGTTGGTTTAGAATCACGTTGGGCTCTTCGCCCTTGCGGATCTCGATGACGAGCCGCATGCCTTCCTTGTCCGATTCATCGCGCAGGTCGGTGATGCCCTCGACGGTCTTGGCATGTACCAGTGCGGCGATGGATTCGATGAGGCGGGTCTTGTTGACCTGGTAGGGAATCTCGGTTACCGCCAGCCGGTCCTTCCCGGTCTTCGCGTCGTGCTCAATCTCGACGCGCGCCCGCAATACGCAGCGGCCCTTGCCCGTGCGGTAGGCCTCGAGCACGCCCTTGCGCCCGCAGATGATGCCGCCGGTCGGAAAGTCGGGCGCCTTGATAAAGCGCATCAGGTCGTCCGGCGTGCTTTCCGGGTTGTCGATGTAGTGGACGATCGCGTCGCAGCATTCGCGCAGGTTGTGTGGCGGACAGGCCGTGGCCATGCCCACCGCGATGCCATAGCTGCCGTTCACCAGCAGGTTCGGAATCGCCGACGGCAGCACCACGGGCTCGTGCTCGCTGCCGTCGTAGTTGTCCATCATGTCGATGGTGTTCTTGTCGAGGTCGGCCAGCATCTCCGCGGTGATGGCCTCCATGCGCGACTCGGTGTACCGCATGGCTGCCGGACTGTCGCCGTCTACGCTGCCGAAGTTGCCCTGGCCATCGACCAGGGGATAGCGCATGTTCCACTCCTGCGCCAGGCGCACCAGTGCGTCGTACACCGCCGTGTCGCCGTGCGGGTGGTACTTACCGATGCAGTCGCCCACCACGCGCGCCGACTTGCGGTAGCTGCGATTGTGGTGCAGGCCCAGGTCGAGCATGGCGTAGAGGATGCGGCGGTGCACCGGCTTCAGGCCATCGCGCACGTCCGGCAGCGCGCGGCTGACGATGACGCTCATCGAATAGTCGAGGAACGACTTGCGCAGTTCCTGCTCGATGGTGATTGGCTTTACCGATTCCAGGCCTTCGCCCATGGGTCAGATTCCTTCAGTTGTCAGCCGCCGCTCGCAAGAAACGACGAACGGCAGGAAATGCCAAAGCCGGTGCAATACCAAGCGGGGAGAACGCATGCGTGCCGCGGAGGAAGAACGCCGCAGTGTGAACTTTCGTATGGACCATGCAGGAAACCCGGACTGCCAATGATACGTGCGCCTCGCATCGCGCCTGTTCTCTGGTGCTGCCTATTGCCTGCGCTGCGCTGCGTGCTCCGCTGCTTCGCGCGCTGCCTCAGATATCCAGGTTCTGCACTTCCGGCGCATGCTTCTCGATAAACAGCTTGCGCGGTTCCACCAGGTCGCCCATGAGCGTGACGAACAAATCGTCGGCCAGGGCCTCGTCTTCCGCGCTCACCTGCAACAGCGTGCGGTGTTCGGGGTCCATGGTGGTGGCCGCCAGTTGGTCGGCATTCATTTCGCCCAGGCCCTTGTACCGCGCGATGTGCAGGCCCTTCTGCCCTTCTTCCATCAGGTGGGCGCGCAGCGCGAGCAGGTCGTCGGTCTCGTACAAGACCTCCTTGCCGTCCTTGCCCAGCACGCGATACGGCGGCCGGCCCATCGCGCGCAGGCCTTCGCCATGCGCGGGCAGTGCGCTGAACTCGTGGCTGCGGAAGAAGGCCAGGTCGATTTCGCCGGCCCGGCGAATGTGGTGCGACTGGCCGTTGGCCTTGCCGTTGCCGCTACCGTTGGTGCTGCCAGTGCCGCCCTCTTCGCCGGTGTCGAACTCTTCCTGCACCGGCAGGGTGTTCACCGTCGTCGCTTCGTCGCCAAAGATCTCGGCGATTTCTTCACGCGTCAGGGCGCTGGGGTCGATCCATTTCTCGCGCGGCAAGGCCAGCGCGCGCAGGGCCGCTTCCGGCGATACGCCGAACACGCGGTGCAGGCGGCCCAGCAGGCGCTCGCGGTCGTAGGCCGCGTTAATGGCGCGGCCCAGCTTTTTCAGCGTGGCGGGCACGGGCTCGCCCTCTTCGCTGGTGCCCTGCACGGTCAGCCCATCGAGCACCTGGTCGAAGATGAAGTCCTGAAATTCCGCTTCGGTATTTACATACCGCGATTTCTTGCCGCGCGTAATCTGATACAGCGGCGGCTGTGCAATGTACAGGTGACCACGCCGGATGAGTTCGGGCATCTGACGGAAGAAGAAGGTGAGCAGCAGCGTGCGGATGTGGGCGCCGTCGACGTCGGCGTCCGTCATGATGATGATCTTGTGGTAGCGCAGCTTCTCGTAGTTCACGTCGTCCTGGCCGATGCCGACACCGAGCGACGTAATCAACGAGCGAATCTCGGTGTTGTTCAGCATCTTGTCGACGCGTGCCTTCTCCACATTCAGCACCTTGCCGCGCAGCGGCAGGATGGCCTGGAAGCGACGGTCGCGGCCCTGCTTGGCCGAGCCGCCCGCGCTGTCACCCTCGACGATGAAGATCTCGCACTTGCTGGGATCTTTCTCCTGGCAGTCCGCCAGCTTGGCCGCCTGGCCCAACTGGTCGAGCGGACTCTTGCGCCGCGTCAGGTCGCGCGCCTTGCGTGCCGCTTCGCGCGCGCGCGCCGCCTCGATGCACTTCTGCACGATGCGGTTGGCGGTCGTGGGGTTCTCTTCGAAGAAGACCTGCAAGCCCTCGTAGACCACCGAGTTCACAAGGCCCTGCACCTCGCTGTTGCCCAGCTTCATCTTGGTCTGGCCTTCGAACTGCGGCTCCGGCACGCGCACCGAGATGATCGCCGTGAGGCCCTCGCGCGTGTCGTCGCCGCCAATGGCCGACATGCCCTTCTTCAGCAGGTTGTTCTTCTTCGCATAGTCGTTGAGGCTGCGCGTGAGTGCGGTGCGGAACCCGCTGAGGTGCGTGCCGCCTTCGCGGGTGTTGATGTTGTTCGCAAAGCTGGCCACGATCTCGTTGTAGGCCGTGCTGTATTGCAGCGCCACCTCACACTCGATGCGGTCTTTCGCCACTTCGAGGTAGACCGGCTTGCGGTGCAGGGGGTCCTTGTTGCGGTTCAGGAACTGCACGAACTCGAGGATGCCGCCCTTGTACTGCAGCGTGATGGCCTCGTCTTCGCTGCGCTCGTCCTCGAAGACAATCTTGATGCCCTTGTTCAGGAAGGCCAGTTCGCGCAGGCGCGTCAGCAGGGTGTCGGCGCTGTAGACCGACTCCTCGAAGATTTCCGGGTCGGGCATGAAGGTCGTGCGCGTGCCCGTGCCGCGCGTCTTGCCCAACTGCTTGATGGGCCCCTTCGGCTTGCCGCGCTCGAACTCCATAAACCAGAGCTGGCCGTCGCGCTTCACCTCGACCTCGCACCAGCTCGACAGTGCGTTCACGCAACTCACGCCCACGCCGTGCAGACCGCCCGACACCTTGTAACTGGAATTGTCGAACTTGCCGCCCGCATGCAGCACCGTCATCACCACTTCGAGCGCGGTCTTGTTCTTGTACTTGGGGTGTCGATCAACCGGAATGCCGCGGCCGTTGTCGCTCACGGTGATGCTGTTGTCGATGTGAATCTTCACATCGATTTGGGTGCAGTAGCCGGCCAACGCCTCGTCGATCGAGTTGTCGACCACTTCGTAGACCAGGTGGTGCAGACCGCGCGCACCGGTATCGCCGATGTACATCGCCGGGCGCTTGCGCACCGCGGCAAGACCCTCGAGCACCTGAATCGAACTGGCGCCGTAGCTCTCTTTGGCCATGGGTAGCTGTAACCTCACATGGAAGGGGCGGGGGCTGGCGAAAGCGGCTTCCGCACAAGCTGGACAGGCTCCCGCGCGTGCAGTGAAAAGTATAGCAAAGCGGACGTGGGCGTACAACTGGCCCGGCGTTGAGAGGTTGTTTGTAAGCTATTTTTTTGCAGAGACTTAGGATGAGCGTGAAAACGCGCCGCGCCAGCCCGGCAAATTCGGCACTGGCTTTCTCGGGCACGCGCTGGCATCCGGCGCCATACCTGTGAAAATCTGTACAGTGGTTTTACGCCCCACGCTACACCGTGGGCGCAGTGGGCGGCTCGGCGTCCTTGAACGGCGGCCACTCATCCGCCAACTGCACATAGATATCGCCGACCAGTTCCTCGCCCGCCAGCCGGTTCACGGCACGCACGATACGCCAGCGGTGGTAGGCCAACTTGTGCATCCACACCGCACTCTCGACGAGTACCTGCAGGTCGCCCCGCGCGATGCGATAGGGCAAGGTGTGCGGCGCCAGCTCGGCCCCGGCCAGTTCCGCCCAGTGGTTCCACAGGTCGGCCTGCTTCAGTTGGCCGCCCAGCGGGCTGCTGGCCTTCAGGCCGGCCAGCACGTCGCCCACACTTACAATGTCACCGCCGCGTAAGCCGTCCATGCGCAATCTCGAAATCGGTGGTGGCGGTGCCAAAGCGGCCCGGTGTCGCCTCCAGCTCGGTTGTTGTGGCAATACACTGCACGGCATCGGGCAGCGTGGTAAAGAGCTGGCGCGCGCGTCCGCCGTCGAGTTCGGCCAGAACCTCATCGAGCAGCAGCACCGGGTATTCGCCGGTGCGCGCCTGTACCAGTTCCAGCTCGGCCAGCTTAATCGCGAGCGCGGCCGACTTCTGCTGACCCTGCGAGCCGAAGGTGCGCGCAGGCTTGCCGGCAATCTCGAGCGCGATATCGTCGCGGTGCGGGCCCAGCGTCGTCACCCCCCGGCGCAGGTCGCGTTCGCGCGCATCGGCCAGGGCGCCGGCCAGGTTCTCCGCCGTCTCGACACTCGGCACATAGCGCAGGCCAAAGCCCTCGCCCGCGGCAATGCCCGCATAAGCCGCCGCCGCATGCGCGGCCAGTTCCTCGATGAAGCCCGCGCGCTCGCGCATCAGCGTCGCCCCGTGGGGCGCCAGCTGCGTCTCGTACACCTCGAGCAGGGCGGCGTCGGGCCGGGGCCGGCGCAGCAGTTCGTTGCGCTGGCGCAGCGCTTCGCGATACTGCTGCAGCGCATTGAGGTAGGCCGGGCTCAACTGCGCCAGTTCCATGTCGGCGAAGCGCCGCCGCGCCGCGGCACTGCCCTTTACCAGCTCGATGTCTTCCGGACAGAAGAAGACCACGTGCACCTTGCCCAACACATCCGACAGACGCGTCTGCGCGATGTCGTTCACCTTTACGCGCTTGGCCCCCTGCCACCAGCGCGCCTCCACCGTTACCGGCCGGTCGCTGCGTTGTGCCTCCAGCCGCACGCCAAAGGCCTCGGCGCCGTGCCGCAGCAGTTCGCGCTCGTTGTTCGTGCGGTGGCTCTTGCTGGTGGCCGCAAACAAGATGGCCTCGAGCAGGCTGGTCTTGCCCTGGGCATTGGCCCCACGCACAACGTTGACGCCCGGCGCGGGCGGGAACTCGGCCGCCCGGATACAGCGGAAGGCATCGACGCGTACGTGGGTCAGCAACATGACGGGCAGTGTAGCGCTTCGGGCAGGCTACATGCGGGGGTGGAGCGCGAAGGCGTGTGCACACACCTGCCCTCTGGTCGCGCCTGCCGCCTGTCATACTCGCGGCTGGTCGCCATCCCGCGTTGTCGTACTCGCGCGTTTTCGTCATCCCGCTTTGTCATCCTCCCGCCTTGTCATACCTCCCCTCTTCGTCATACCTGCGAAAGCAGGTATGGCGCTTGGACCGGGCGTTGTGCGCGAAGGGGGTGCGCGTGCGGCGTGTGGGGCGGGCGTGGGGCGTGTTGCATCGCCGGGTAGGTTTTTAGGGATGGCCGCATCGGCTAGAAATGGTCGAGATTCCTGCTTTCGCAGGAATGACGAGGTTGGTGGGAAGGAAGTGTGTGGGGGCGTGTTGCATCGCCGGGTAGGTTTTAGGGATGGCCGCATCGGCTAGAAATGGTCGAGATTCCTGCTTTCGCAGGAATGACGAGGTTGGGGGGAGGGAGGTGTGCATCGCCGGGATAGGTGGCGGGGTCGGCGGCCGCTTTATTCGGGCGCGCGGCCTTGGGTAGGTTGGCGGGCATGAGCAGGTCTGTTGCACAGCGCGCGGGTGACCGCCTGGGCAAGTGGCCGGCGCTGGGGGTAAGCCTGGTGCTGGTGGTCGCGGCCGCCGCTACCGGGGGCGCGTTTCCGCCGGGCGAGTGGTATGCCGGGCTGGCGAAGCCCAGCTTCAATCCGCCGAACTGGGTCTTTGGCCCGGCCTGGACCTACCTCTATCTGACCATGGCGATTGCCGCCTGGCTGGTCTGGCTGTGGCGCGACCGGCCGCGCGCCGGTCTGGCGCTGGGCTTCTATCTGTCCACGTTGCTGTTGAATGCGCTCTGGATGCCGCTGTTCTTCGGCGTGCACTGGATGGGCATCGCCTTCGCCGAGATCGTTCTGCTCGACGTGTGCATCGTCGCGTGCATCGTGCTCTTCTGGCCGGTCAGCCGGGTCGCGTCGCTGTTGATGGTGCCCTATGCCGCCTGGGTCACCTTTGCCGCCACGCTCAACTTCTGGCTGTGGCGGCTCAACCCGGGCGCCTAGCGGCCGGCCTCGCCCGCCAGCTTCCCAAACAGCCAGCGGCTCACCCACTCGCCATCCTTGAAGGTGTCTTCGCGCGCCTCACCCTCGTACGTGAACCCGTTCTTTTCGAGCACGCGCCGCGAGCCGGGGTTCCAGGTATAGGCGAAGGCCTGGATGCGGTGCAGGCCGTGCGCCTCGAACCAGTAGTCCGTGGCCAGGCCAACGGCCTCGGTGGTGATGCCGCGGCCCCAGTGTGCGGGGCCCAGCCAATAACCAAACTCGCCGGTATAGCGGAACTCATCGCGGGCAAGGTGGATACCCACGCCGCCGACGGGCATGCCCGCTACGCAGATGGCCAGTTGCGTGGGCCGTTGCACGTCGTCTTCGTTCGCCGCGACCCAGGCCTCGGCGTCGGCCAGGGTGTAGGGGTGCGGAAACGAATCGCGCAGGTTGCGCCAGATGTCGCGGTGGTTCGCGTTTTCGGCCAGCGCGTGTTCGTCGCCGCCCTGCCACGGCCGCAGGCTGCAAAGTTTTCCGTACAGCATCGTGCGTTACTCCCGGCGCCTACGCCCGTTTGGGCCGTGCGCGCCCCTCGTGTAGTTGCACCCAGCTATGCGCCCGCGCGGCCACGTCTTCGTCGTGCGTCACCACCACTATCGTCACGCCTTCGTCGGCATTCAGTTGCCAGAGCAAATCAACGATACCCGCGCCGGTGCGCTCGTCCAGGTTGCCGGTGGGCTCGTCGCTCAACACGACGCCGGGCTTGTTGTAGAGCGCGCGCGCAATGGCGACGCGTTGCTGCTCGCCGCCGCTCAACTGTCCGGGCTTGTGGCGCATGCGCTCGGACAGGCCCACCCTATGCAAGAGTTCTTCCGCCCGTGCCTGCGCATCCTTGCGCCGTGCGCCCTTACACAGCGCAGGCATCATCACATTTTCGAGTGCATTGAACTCGGGCAACAGATGATAGAACTGAAAGACGAAGCCGAGCCCGCGGTTTCGGATTTCATTGGTGGCCGCACGCGACAGCGTGCGCAGGGGCTGGCCGCGCCACAGCACGTCGCCCGCGGTGGGCTGGTCGAGCGTACCCATGATGTGCAGCAGCGTGCTCTTGCCGACACCCGACGGCCCGCTGATGGCCAGTATCTCGCCGGCACTTACTTCCAGGTCGATGCCGCGCAGAATCTGCAGCGTGCGCGTGCCGTCGTCGAAGGACTTCTCGATGCCGCGGCAGGCCAAGACGGCGCCATGGCCTGTGGTGGTCTCACTCATGGCGCAGGGCATCCACAGGGTTGAGGCGGGCCGCCGACCATGCGGGGTAGAGCGTGGACAGGAAACTCAGGATGACCGCGGCGATGGTGATGGTGATGATGTCGCCCGGCAGGATGGACACGGGAATGCCGTCGAAGTAGTAGATCTGCGAGTTGAACAGATCGACGCCGAAGAGCCCGGCGAGAAACTCGGCGACGGGGTTGATGTTCTGGGCCAGCAGGATGCCGAAGATCAGACCGAAGAAGGTGCCGCCCAGCCCAATCATCAGCCCTTCGAGAATGAACAGGCCGAGAATGCTGGGCGTGCTGGCGCCGAGCGTGCGCAGAATGCCGATATCGCGCCGCTTCTCCATGACCACCATGATGAGCGTGCTGGTGATGTTGAACGCGGCGACCAGGATGATGAAGGTGAGGATGATGAACATCGCCAGCTTCTCCTGCCGCAGCGCTTCGAAGAACGCTTCCTGACTCTCGAACCACGTGAGCGCGCGATAGCCCAGCTTGTTCTGAATCTCCTGCTTCACCTGGGCGGCGAGGAAGGGGTCGGTCAGGCGCACGTGGATGGCGTCCACCGTATCGTTGCCCGTCAGCATCTGCGCGGTGGCGATGTTGGTGAAGGCGTAGAGCGTGTCGAACTCCGACATCTTCGCCTGCGAGATGCCGCTGACGCGCAGGAAGAGCTGGTTGCCCATGCGCGGGCCAAACGGCGTCAAGACGCGCTTGTTCGTGACCACGCCGATGCGGCTGCCCACGCCCACGCCCAGCCGATTGGCCAGGCGAAAGCCGAGCACGATCTCCTTGTCTTCCGGCAGCGCGCCGCGGCCCGCCGTGCGCCCGCCTTCGGTGGTCAGGTTCTGCGCGAGCATGGTGATTTCCGATTCGCGGTCGGGATCGACACCAACGATGTAGGCGCCGGTGGCCGTCTCGTCGTGGGTCAGCAGCGCCTCGATCTCGATCTTGGGCCCGGCGGCCACCACGGTGTCGCTCGCCTCCAGCACGTCCTCCGCCATCGCATCCGGATTTTCGATGGGCCGCGCACCCGGCTCAAAAATAGAGAGGTGGGCGCGGTTGCCGATGATGGTTGCGTGCAGGGCTTCCTGAAAACCGGTCATCACGCTGATGACGACGATGAGCGCCATGACCCCCACGCAGACACCCGCCGTACTGATGACCGTGATCAGACTGACGAAATGGTTCTTGCGCTTGCCGCGCAGATAGCGCGCGGCCACGAAGGCTTCAAAGCGCATGGCGCATTCGGGCTCCCGCGTCTTCCAGCCACACGCGCAACCGCCTCACGCTCAAGGCCTCGGTGTGATAGTCGGCGGCGCTCAAGTCGAGCCCGGCGGTCACCCGGTTGGGCACGGCGATGCAGAACAGGCCGGCGGCCTTGGCGGCGGTCACGCCCTTGTGCGAGTCCTCGATGGCGATACACTCCT
>CAYMLC010000052.1:3696-11929 GCA_964390765.1 uncultured Nitrospirales bacterium | reverse complement strand
TGTGTAACATGACAATTAGACTATGTCATATCAATTAAGGTTTTGGGATAGCCTCGAGTCAGTCCGAGGGCGGCGCGCTGCGCCAGCCTCGTCCGATGTGGTGCGGGCTCTTCCCCCCCTTTTCCGTGGTACTTCGCTGCGGTAGAGGATGGCGAGGAAGCCGAGGGCGAAGGCGGTGAGCACGTGCCAGATGGCGTGGCCTTGCCACCAGTCGTCGGGGCCGGCAAAGCGGTTGGCCTCGGCTAGGTTCCAAATGGCGTAGGCGACGACGAAGGTGCTGAGGGAGAGGATGTACCAGCGGTGCAGCATGCTGACGCGGCGGCGCAGGAGGTCGACGGCGAAGCCCAGGACGATGAGGGCGATGAGGGTACCCATGATGGTGAGCACGCCGAAGCGGCTGTCGTTGGCGGCGCAGTAGTAGGTGGCGCCCATGGCGACTGGCGCGAAGAGCGGCCAGGTCGGCAGCTGCCGTGTGCCGAGGGGAATGGCAGGCACCCACCGCGCCCATTGCAGGGCGATGACGGCGACGAGGCTGCCGTACATGCCGAGCAGGTCGTACCAGTGGCCGATGCCGGTGAGCGAGGCGTGCATGAATCCGCTGCCGAAACCGAGGAAGCAACAGGCCACGCCGAAGTAGACCATGAGCGCGGGCTGGCGCACGGCGTAGGGGTCGCGCTGGGTGGTGGTGCGGCGGTGGTCCCAGAAGGCGTAGGCGAGAATATAGAGGCCGACGAAGACGTAGCCGAGATTGCTGAAGGTGTTGGCGGGCGTGCGGAAGATGCTGGCGGGAAAGATGCGCTCGGAGAAGTGGGTCTCTTCGCCGGTGGGCCAGCGGTTCATGCCGCTCTCGCCCAGCCAGCGCGGCCACGGGTCCGCCTCGCGGTATTGGTAGTAGGCGACGATGCAGACGAGGGTGATGAGGGCGAAGCTCCCCCAGACGAATACGTGTATCCATCGCGGGGCATCGCGCAGGGTATTGCGGCGCGGCAGGTCTTGGCTCATGGCGCTGGTACTCCGGGTGGGGGCGGATGACGCAGCCTTGACCACACATGGGGTAGGATAGGTTTTGCCGGGAGCACACACGCGCTATGTCGAAAGCAGTACCCCCCCATGTTTCCTTTGGCGCCGCCCTGTGGATGCTGGCCGTTTGCTGGGTGGGGCTGGCCGCTTCGAGTGTCGCGACCGGTCCCCCGCCGAACCTGCTGGCCAACCCGTGCTTCGAGGATGCGCCCGAATCGGTTGCGACGGGCTGGGCGCTGCCCGAGGGCCATGCCGAAGTGACCACGGCGGACGCGTGGCGCGGCACGCAGGCGCTGCGCATCGAACGGGAGCCGGACGGATTTCGCACGGTCGTGCAGCGGATACCGGCGGCGGCGCTTGAACCGGGCGCGCGCTATGCCTTGCATGCTTACGCGCGGTGTGGCGAGCGCGCGGGCTTTGCGTTGAAGCTGGTGGCGGCGGCGGGCGGTGCAGCGTGGACCGAGACGGCGGCGCATCCCGGGCGCCCCGCGTGGGCGCGGGTGGCGCTGGAATTCACCGTGCCCGACACAGGCTTCGATGGCCCGCTCGAACTGCAACTGCTGGTGCGGCCGCCGGCGCAATCGGCGATCACCGTAGATTCGTTGGCGCTGCGGCGCGCCGACATGCCGTGGCAAAGTGCGCACTATCCCGCCACCGAGGCAGACAATCGCCTGCCCGATTTCTCGTATGCGGGTTACCGGGCCGGTGCGGCGCTTGACCTCCCGCCGGGGCTGCGCATTTTCGCGGTTGCTGCGCCGGCAGCAGGGGGCGACATCGAACCGGCGTTGCGCGCGGCCATTGCACAGGCTGTGGCGGCCGGGGGCGGCGTGGTGCAATTGCCGCCGGGCACCTTTGAGTGCCGTGCTCCGGTACGCGTAGCGGCGGACCGCATCTTTATTCGGGGCAGCGATGCGGCCCCCACGCACTTAATCTTTACCACGCCCGCCACGGAATTGCGGGAACGCAGCCACCCCGCGCAATTGGCCTTTACGGGGACGGTAGAGACGGGCGAGCCCGTGCCGCTGCGCACACGGTATGCGGCGCACGCGCGCAAGCTGTCGGTTGCACGCGAGGATGCGCCACAGGTGGGCGATGTAGTGGCGATCGGTTGGCCGCTCAATGCCGCGTTTTACCGCGCGTTCGGCATGCTGGGCACGTGGCCCGAATTGACGGAGGAATGGCTGCCGGCCTACGTACGGCGGGTGGCCGCCGTGGAGGAAGACGCAGCCGTGGCGCGGGTTACGCTGGATGCGCCATTGCCCTATGCACCACCGCCGGAGGTGCCGGTCGGACTGGCGCGCCAGTGGGGCTATGTGCGCGAGGTGGGCCTGGAGAATGTGGTGCTGAGCGAGCGGATTGCACCACATGCCAGTTGGCTGCGGCGCCCGGTACAGCTGGTGGAATTCAATGGCGCCTACCATGCGTGGTGCCAGGGCGTGCGCTCGGCGCCGGCACCGGGCAGCAGCGACGACGCGCCGCACTTTTTCAGCGGCGGCATACGTGTGAACAATAGCCGCAATGTGACCGTGGCGGACTGTTCGCTGGCGCGGCCCTTCGACCGGGGCGCAGGCGGCTGCGGCTATCTGTTCACGATTGAGCGCAGCAGCGATGTATTGATACGCGATTGCGAAGCGCGCGAGGGCCGGCACAACTTTATTGTCAATCGCCCCTTCGGCACCAGCGGTGTAGTTTTTCTGCGTTGTACGAGCATCGGCAGCCGCAGCTACGAACACGCGACGCAACAGCGGGGCTGGGCCGCCTTCTCCGAGTATCACCATGCGCTGGCCATTGCCTGCCTGGTCGATTCGTGCCGACTCGAAGACGGCTGGCTGGCGGGCAACCGCCTCACGTGGAGTGAAGGCGCGGGCATCACGAGCGTGGGCGGCGTCTTCTGGAACAACCGCGGCGGCGGGTTCATCGGTTCGTGGCAGGCCGGACGCGGCTGGGTCATTGGCACCGACGACATCAAGGTTGCCGTGGGCCTGCATAACCAACGCTACGACCGCTACACGCCGCAGACCGAACCGGAAGACATCGTGGAAGGCGACGGGGTCGGCGCTACGCTAGAGCCGCGCTCGCTCTACGAAGCACAGCGCCAGGCGCGTCTGGCCGCGGGCGACTGACTCGCACATACCGGGCAGGTGTGAGGGGCTTTCTCGGCACACGTAGCGGCGCTATCCGTCACGACATAGCCCTTGTCAGCCGGCCGGGATCCTGGTCGCGCGGCGGGCATGTGGGCGCTCGAAGTGAAACCCTTCTGATATTGCGCCAGTCGGGTTGGCCATGCGCCTCCTACCCTCGGAGGGGAAGCGCTTCCCACTGGCCCCACATCGCGCGAGGAGTTCATTCTCGATGTCCCCGAAACCTGCCATTATTCCGCCCGGAAACCGCACCTACGCCTTGCTCACGCTATTGGTTGCAGTCACCGCGGCAGCGGCCTCGGTCTATGCCATCTTGCCCCCCGCGCCTGTCCCGGCCGATGCGCCAGGCGACACGTTCTCGGCCGAGCGTGCATTCGTGCATATCGAAGCTATTGCCGACGACATTCATCCCATCGGCACGCAGAACAATGCCGAGGCCCGCGATTACATTCTGGAAACGCTGGCGTCGATGGACATCGAGGTGGAGCTGCAAGACGCATTCATCGAGCGCGGTGCGGGCACGCCCTATCGCCTGGCCGACGCCACGCCCCCATTCTCGGTGAGCCGTGTGCAGAATGTCATCGCGCGGGTCGAGGGCACCCTGCCCGAGGCGGAGCGCAAGGCCGTGCTGCTGATGGCGCACTATGACGGCACGCCCTATGGCCCGGGCGCGGCCGACGACGTCACCGGTGTCGCAGCGATTATCGAGAGCCTGCGCGCGCTCCAGGCCGGGCCGCCGCTCAAGCACGATGTCATCGGCATCCTGACCGACGGCGAGGAGGCGGGCCTGTTGGGGCCGCGCGCCTTTTCACAGCACCGCTGGTATGACCGCGTCGCGTTCGTGATCAACTTCGAAGCACGCGGCCACTACGGTCCTTCGATGATGTTCCAGGTGACCGACGATAACCGGTGGTTCATCGAAGAGGTCGGTGCAGCCTGCGACAGCGTCGTCGCCTCTTCCACGATGTTCGACGTGGCCAAGCGCATGCCCACGCGAAGTGATTTCTGGGTGTTGCGGCAAGAGGGGTTCCAGGGCATTGATGTGGCCTTCGTCGGCGGCATTGACTACTACCACACGCAAAACGACTCGCCGGAAATGTTGAGCCTGGCGTCCGTGCAGAACCACGGCAACTACGGCCTACAGATTTCCCGTCATCTTGCCGCAAGCGACATCCTGGCGGATGTGGGCAGGCTGAACCTGGATGAACTCGAAGGCGACAATGCCATCTACTTCAATACGTTTGGCAAGCATATTCCCCACTACCCCGCAGCGTGGGCCATACCGTTGACGCTTGGCGGCGCCGTGCTTGTGTTGCTGGTTATCGCGCTGGCCTGGCGGCGTGGCTATGCAGAACTCCGTGGCATCCTCGGCGGGGTCGTGCTGCAATTCGCCGTCATCGTGATCGGCGCCGCGCTGGCTGGCCTCGTGGCCTACATCGGTTTCCAGCTGCACGCGCAATACATACAGTATCGCGACTATCATTACCTTTTCGGTATGACCGGCCTCGTCATCGCCGTAGTGACAGCGCTCTACGGTTGGGCCTTGAAGCGCATTACGGCGGCGAGCCTTTTCTGCGGCGCGCTGCTGGTTTGGCTGGGCGCACTCATGTGGCTTACGCCCAATGCGACGGGTGCGACCTTTGCCGCGCTGTTTCCGATGGCGAGCATGGCCATTGCCTTTCTGCTGGTTACATTGCTGGGCCATGGATCCTCTCCCCTTCTCCGCGTGGTGCTTTTGCTGGCGGGTGCCCTTACGCCGATTGTCCTTCTCGCGCCGAACATCTATCTCTTCTTCCTCTCGCTGCTGGTCATCGGCGCACCCGCCTATATGGCCTTGCTTGCGGCGGGACTCGGTCTGCTGAGTCCGCTGTTTGTTTTGCTTGGGCCCGATGGGCGCCGCTGGCTGAGCCGAGCGGGATACGGCGTGGCCGTGCTCTTCTTACTCATCGCCTTTTGGGGCGTCAGCTTCACGCCCAGCACGCCCAAGATGAACATGCTCTGCTACGGTGTGAACTGGGACGATGATGAAG
Organism: uncultured Nitrospirales bacterium; assembly: GCA_964390765.1. Lineage (GTDB taxonomy): Bacteria > Hydrogenedentota > Hydrogenedentia > Hydrogenedentales > JAGMZX01 > CAYMLC01. Next base: position 6,738 of record CAYMLC010000052.1, on the reverse strand, counting down.
CCTATTGGATTACGACCGACACCGAACTCGATAGCTGGATGAGGCAGTACTTCACGACCGAAGGCGAAACCGGAACGCTTGCGTGGGTCGGTCAAGACGCCGGCCGGGAGTACCGGCTGCACGAAGCGCCCACGCCCAGCTTCGCGAAGCCGGCGGTGCAGGTGCTGCGCGATGAGACTGCAGATGGCGTGCGCGAAGTGGAGTTTCGCGTGTTGTCACCGCGCTTGCCGGAGTACGTATGGCTCTCGCTGCCAGAGGACGTGCGCGTCTTGGGCACCACCTATCGTGGCGTCGAGATGGGCGCGAACGATAATCCATGGCGTTTCCGCTATCGGGGCCTGCCCGACGAAGAGGACGGGCTGCACTTCACCCTAAGGGTGGCGGATAACGGGGATGGCCCTCTGCCACTGACGGTCGCGGAAGAGAGCTCGGCCCTGCCGCCCATTGAGGGCGTGCCGATGGAGGCACGGCCCGCGAACATGATCACCGAAAACAATGTGATCGGTCACTTCCGCGGCGGCGTCAGCAGCAATCGCGTCTGGTCGAAAATCACTCTGACGCTGTAGGGACTGCATCGGCCTGCGCGTGAACGCGGGCGACCCTTCGCGCGTGGCCGGTGTGTCCCGCGTGCTCAGCGTGCCTCGCTGCTGAACAGCGGCTCGCCCAGCACGAACCCGGCGTTCGTCAAGGTGATGCGCCGCAGTTGGGCGCGTTCGTTGCCACCGCCGTTGGGCTGATGGAAGGCGACGACGTGCTCGCCGGCAAAGGTCTTGAAGACCATCGGGTGGCCACCGTCGGCGGTGAAGAGTGGTTCGGGTTGCACGACCCAGGGACCGGTCACTTGGCCGCTGGCGCTGCGTGCCTGGCCGATGGTGTAGAAGCGGCCAAAGGTCGACCACAGCATCCAGAGTGCACCGTCTTCGCTGTGCATCAGCCAGGGCCCATCGGTGACGCGGCCCACATGATCCTGGTGCCGCGACTCACGCGACCACGGCGCCGCGGACGCATGGAACAGGGTGACCGGTTCGCCTTCGCGCTGCTTCAGGTCGTCGCTCAGCCGCGTGGCCACGAAGCTGCCGTCGCCAATCTGAATCCATTCGTGGCAGAAGACCATCCAGGGCCGGTCGTCGGAGGCGGTATAGAGGGTACCGTCGAGCGCGTACCAGTCGTCGGGCGTCACCCGGCCCGTGCTGTGAGGCGTGAAGGGGCCGGCGGGCGTATCGGCCACCAGGATGGCCGTGCCGCGTTTGCCTTCGCCCGCGGGCGAGAAGGTGCCGAACAGGTAGTAGCGGCCGCGGTAACGGTGTACTTCCGGCGCCCAGAAATCGCGCTGGCCCCAATAGTCCGCGGGTGGCCGGAAGACCGGGAACGGTCCCTCCCACGTTTGCAGGTCCGTGCTCTTGTAGGCATCGAAACCCGCCTCGCCCAGGGGGCGCCCGGTGCCGTACAGGTAATAGGTCTGCGTCGCTTCGTGCGCGACGATGAAGGGATCGCGGATGCGTATGTCGGCGAGGGTCTCGCCCGTGGGCCAGGGCGCGGCGCCTGAGGAGGCGGCCAGCACCAGGACCACGGCCGCGCTGCACACGCGCAGTCCGAGTGTAAAGGCATTTGCCTGCATAGGTTGTGCTTCCGTTCTGTAGAAGGCTGTTCTATTCGCCCAAGCCTTTCGCCCAAGCCTTTCGCCCAAGCCGTTCGCATGGTACCGTGCAGGCTGTCGGGCACGCATACACTCTGGGAGGGCACCCCATGTATCTGCAACGCTGCACAGCATTCCTCGCACTCGGCTGCGTGTTGGCCAGCGCCACGGCCTGCGCACAATCGACCGAAGCCACCGTACGCGCGGGGCTCAATGATTTACCGCCGCATCCGCGGCTGTTTCTGCACGCCGATGCGGTACCGGCCTTGCGAGAAAAGCTGGAGGCGGATCCCCTGTTGGGTGCGGCACGAGACCACCTGCTGGCGGCGGCGCGCAATGTATTGGACCAGCCGCCGGTGGCGCGCGAGAAAACGGGCAAGCGCTTGCTGGGTGTGTCGCGGCGGGCCTTGCAACGTATCGGCTATCTGGCGCTGGCCTACCGGCTGACGGGCGAGGAAGCGTTTGCCGCGCGCGCGGAAGAGGAGATGCTGGCGGCCGCGGCCTTCACCGACTGGAACCCCAGCCATTTTCTGGACGTTGCCGAGATGACGGCCGCCCTGTCGATTGGCTACGACTGGCTTTATGCGGCGCTTTCAGAAAGCGGCCGCGAGACCATTCGCGCGGCGATCATCGAGCACGGGTTGCGCACGTCGCTCGAAGGTGGCTGGTGGGTCGATGCGGAGAACAACTGGAACCAGGTATGCCACGGCGGCCTGACGGTGGGTGCGCTGGCGGTTGCCGGGCATGCGCCCGAGCTGGCGCAGCAGGTCATCATGCGCGGGCGCGAGAACATTCACCATGCGCTGGAGGCGTACGAGCCCGACGGCATCTATCCCGAGGGACCGGCCTATTGGCAGTACGGCACCACCTATAACGTGTTGTGGATCGCGGCGCTGGAGTCGGCCCTGGGCGACGACCTGGGGCTGGGTGATCACGAAGCCTTCCGGGCGAGCGCCGACTTCTATCTGCACGCGACGGGTGCAACCGGCCAATACTTCAACTTTGCCGATGGCGGGGCAGGCCGCGCGTTGGCGCCGGCCATGCACTGGTTCGCGCAGCGGCTCGAACGGCCGGCACTGCTTTGGAACGAACGCGACGCGCTGCAGACCTTTGCGCAACGCACCGCAGCTGCCGACGGCGATGGCGACCGTATGTTGCCGTTTCTGCTGATTTGGGCGCAGCCAACGGCGAACGTTCCGGTGCCCGATACACGGCACTGGATGGGCCAGGGCGAAAACCCGGTGGCGATGCACCGCAGCGCGTGGGACGGCGAAGCCACGTATGTCGGCTTCAAGGGGGGCATGCCCGCGGTCAACCATGGCCACATGGATATCGGCTCGTTTGTGCTCGAACGCGACGGTGTGCGCTGGGCGGTGGACCTGGGCGCGCAGGGTTATAACAGCCTC
>CAYMLC010000052.1:0-3686 GCA_964390765.1 uncultured Nitrospirales bacterium | reverse complement strand
AGCAGATGGGCATCGACTTGTGGAACCGCAGCCAGGACAGCGAACGCTGGACGGTCTTCCGCCTGAACAACTTCAGCCACAACACCCTGGTGGTGGACGAGGCCCTGCAGCGCGTGAACGACCACGCACCGATTGTGAACTTTGCCGGCGAGGCGGACCGCGCCTTCACCATTGTCGACATGCAGCCCGTCTATCGGCGTGCATTGCGCACGGCACAGCGCGGCGTGCGCCTCTATGGGCGCGACGTGTTGGTGCAGGACGAGTTTGAGGCGCGCGACGCTGCATCCGTCCGCTGGGGCATGGCCACACGCGCCGAGGTACGTGTCGCGGGCAACGCCGCGACACTTCAGCAAGACGGCAAGACCTTGACCCTGCGCGTACTGGAACCCGCCAGCGCAGCACTTGAGGTCATCAGCCTCGAGCAACCCGAAGGTGAACACAACACGTCGAACCCGAACACGCGCATGGTGGCACTCTTTCTGGACGTGCCGGCCGACACCAGGACCACAGTACGCGTGTGGCTGGGCGATGCCGATGCCCGTGCACCCGAGGCGCAGCCATTGGCTGCGTGGTAGCGCGCCCCGGCGCCGCTAGCGCTCGACCAACTCCACGCGCCGGTTCTTGCCACGGCCGGCATCGCCCTCGTTGTTGGCCACTGGCACGAATGGCCCCACGCCGTGCGGGTCGAGCCGCTCGCGTGCGATGCCGTGATCCGAGACCAGGGCCTCGACGACCGAGGCGGCCCGTTCGCCGGAGAGGCGCAGGTTGTAGTCGAGGCTGCCGGTGCTGTCGGTGTGGCCCACCACGTAGACCGACAATTCGGGTTGGGCTTCCAGGAGCTTGGCAATCTCGCCCACGACTTCAGCGGATTCGGGCTTGATGGCCGCGCTGTCGTGTTCAAAAAGAATGCCGTAGAGCACGACCTTGCCGACGCTCTTGATCTCCTCGGCCATGTAGTCGGCGTCGACCGTGACCAGGTCGTCCTCCATCGGCTGTGCCTCGATGATGTCCATGAGCGTGACCACCCAATCCGAGGCGTGCTGACGCGTGGTGAGCACGGCATAGACATCGCCCTCGGGGCGGCTGAGGCGGCCCGCATAGTATGCGCTGCCGCCGGAAGTGGCTGAGCCCTGAAAGACGCGCGATGCGCCCGGCGGAACTGGATTGGCCGCGTACTGCACGTCGATGAAGGGACGGCTGCCCACACCGTGCGAGCGTTCGCCGCCCATGACGTGCCCCTCCGCCAGCGCCTCGAAGCCGGCGCCCTTCAGCGCATTCACATAATTCGTGTGCACTTCGTAGAAGCTGCGTTCGCCGCGCAGGTCGTAGTTGATGCGCGTTTGCTGGCCCGCCACATCAATCCATTCATCGATGTTGCGGTAGCCGGTAACCGGCCCGACCGCAATGCGGTAGGGCACGAATGCCTGTTGGTCGTAGTAGCTGATGACCGATTCGGGATAGCGTGTGATGAGCGGATGGTCGGCACTGCCGGCAACGTCCTGTGCGGACGCGCCTGCAGCCGATAAGAGACAGAACACGGCGAGAATCAAGCTTTTTCGCATGTGTCTTCCTTCCCCGGTTGTGCGGTGTGCACGGAGGAAGGTAGTGCATTGGCAGCAAGAATGGAAGCCCCGGGTGGGCGCGCCTCAGCCTTTCAGCCCCGAGGTGACCAGCCCCTGAATGAACCAGCGCTGAAAGATGAAGAACACCACGAGCACCGGCGCCACCATCATCACGCCAAAGGCCATGATGTCGCCCCATTGGCGCGGCGGCAAGGTGTGAAAGACGGCAATGCCCACAGGCAGCGGCCGCACGCCGTCGCCAATCGTGACCATGAGCGGCCACAGATAACTTTGCCAATAGAAGAGGAAGAGCGTGATGGTGACCGCGGCGATGGCGGGGCGCGCATTGGGCAAAACCACCTGCCAATAGATGCGCCACGGACCCGCCCCGTCGATGCGCGCGGCCTCTTCGAGTTCACGGGGCATGCGCAGAAAGAAACTGTAGAACAGGTATATCGCGAAGGGGTTCGCCACGAACGGCACAATCTGCGCCCAGTAGGTATCGCGCCAGCCCAACAGGGTGACCTGATAAAAGAGCGGCACCGCAATGGCTTCGAGCGGCAGGATGAGCAGCGCGAGCACGAGCAGAAACAGCGCCCGGGCGCCGCGCCACCGCAGGCGCGCAAAGCTGTAGGCCGCCATGGAATTGATGAGTACCGCGCCCGCCACGATGGCACCTGTGATCACGACCGAATTGAAGAGATAGCGCGCGAATGCCACACGGTCGAAGACGTCGCGATAGTTGTCGAGGCTGGCCGGCTGCGGCACAAAGGCCTTCCAGCTGCCCGCTTCGGCCAGCACACGTGCATCGGGTTTCAGGCTGCCCGCCACCATGATGAAGACCGGGGCCAGGTAGACGGCGAGGGCGGCCGTGAGCAGCGCATAGGTCAACAGGCCACGGGTACGCGCACTCATGAATCGTCGACCTCGGGCGCGAAGCGGCGTTGCACCAAGGTAAAGAGCAGTACCAGCAGAAAGAACAGCACGGTAACCGCACTGCCGATAGCAATGTTCTGGCGCTGAAAGGCCTGCTCCACTGCGAGATACATGAGCGTGACCGTGCTGTTGAGGGGGCCGCCCTGCGTCAGGATATCGACCTGAGCAAAGACGCGAAACGAAAGTACAGTGGTCACGAGGCCGGTGAAGACCAGCGGATTGCGCAACTGGGGCAGGGTCACATAGCGCAGGCGCTGCCACGCGTTGGCGGCGTTGAGCGCCGCCACCTCGTACAGGGCGGGCGGAATAGACTGCAGCCCTGCCAACAGGATGACCATCTGGAACCCCAGCCCCTGCCAGATACTCAGCAGCATGATAGCGGGCAAGGCGAGCCACGGATGGTGCAGATAGTCGTAGGGCCCCAGCGTGCCGAAAGACAACGCATACAGCACGGCGTTGATTGGCCCATCGCGCCCGGGCGCGTAGAGCAATTCCCAGACGACGGCCACCAGGCTCATGGGAAAGACGACGGGCATAAAGAAAAGGGTGCGAAAGACCGGCATGCCGCGCAGCGGCCGGTTGAGGGCGAGAGCGAGCGCCAGCGCCAGCACGGTCTGTAGGGGCACCACGACGGCGGCAAACAGAATGTTGTTCAGCAGCGCACGGCGAAACGCCGCATCGCCCAGCAGCAAGGCGTATTGCTCGAAGCCGACGTAGCGCGTGGGCAATGGTGAGCCCAGCCGAAGGTTGGTGAAAGACATGCCCACGGCCAGTGCGAACGGCACCGCAATAAACAACAGCACGCCCACCACGGCCGGTGCGGCGAGTAGCGGCCCCGCCCAGCGGTCTTGCCTATTCATGCAGCGGCTCCGGCTGTGCGGCTTCCACGAAGGGGTAGCCGTCGTTCGCGCGCAGGTCGCGGTCGATTTCCCCCGCCGCCTGGTCCAGCGCGCGGCGGACATCGGCGCCGTTTGCGATGTCGAGAAACGCCGCCTGAAAGACATCGGTGAGGACGCCGTAGGCCGGGGTGCGCGGGCGCGGCACGGCATAGCCACCGGTCAATTGCTCGACGAAGAGATGGCGCGGCTGTATCCCAGAGCAAGCAGTAATGTTGTGATGTAGATCTTACGATTTTTATCGACGCGAACGATTATGTGATCGTTGTTATCACCCTCTAGCTTGAGCCAT
>CAYMLC010000051.1:10156-11947 GCA_964390765.1 uncultured Nitrospirales bacterium | reverse complement strand
TCGCTCGCGTCGACGTTCAACACGGCTTCCGGCGTGCGGCACGATTCCAGGTTGTCCGAATGGTCGAGCGGGTCGCTGTCGTGCTGATTGGCTTCCTCGCCATCGGTGAAGCCGTCATTGTCCGTGTCCGGGTCGTCGAAGGCGGTACCGATTTCGGCTTCCTCGGCGTCGGTCAGGCCGTCGCCGTCGGTGTCCTGCATGCCCTCGATCGGCATCACCTCGAGCGTTAGGGTGAAGTCGCCACCACCGCCCAATTCGAGCGAACTCAACTCGACTTCGAAGATGCCACCAGGCAAGGCGGTACGTAACAGGGCGTCGTTCGTTTCGTTGTGGCGGTCATCATTGCCGGCAAAATGCTTGAGCGTGTTCGGGTCGGCCGGGAAATGGGAATCGCCCTTGACCTTGTCCAGGTCGAATTCCCAGACCTCCAGTACCGGGTCGAAGGTGGTGGCGCTCGCGACCAACTCGACAATGGCTGGACCCTCGAGGTCGAGGAAGTATCGTATCGACTCCTCGCCCTTCTCCAGCGTGCCGTTGTTCACTGGCAAGATAAACCGGAACTCCGGCACTTCGGGGTCCTGCCGGGCCATCACCTGATAGAGCGGTGTGGCTGCAGCTGCAGTGGTGAGCAGCAGCGTCAGTGTCAGTGCGGTCAATGCGCGGCCGCCGGGCAAGCAATCCATGGTGTGTGCTTTCCTGCTCATGATGTGGGCACCCGTGTTTTCGAGGCGAGCGCGATGTCGAAGAGCGATTCGACCTGCTCTTCGACCACGCTGCGGATTTGTTCGGCAAAGATCACGAACACGGCGGCGCCGACGATATCGGCAACGCCGAGAGTCGCGGTGTCGAGGGCAACACGCGCACCCAGCACGATCGTGCGATCGAGCAGCGTGGCCGCTTCCTGCTCCTCGACCAGGTCATCGTCGATGTCCTCATAGGCGCTGAGGTCGACGGTGAGGTTGGTAAACGCGTTCTGGATGAGCGTGACGAAGTAGTTGGTGACCACGTCGATCAGGGCCTGGCGGATGGCGGTGCGCGTCATGTCGCAGATCACGCTGTGCAGGCTTTCCGTGGCCAGGGTAAACGGCTCCGCCGCGCCAATGCTGTCCTGCAGCAGCGTCTCGTCCTGTGCGCGTGTGATCAACGACTGCGCCAGTTGCACGCCGACGACCGTTACGCTGGCATCGCGCGTGAACGTAGGCGCGGTGATGGGCGCACTCAGGATGACACGGAAATCATTGCGGCTGAGAAGCTCGCGTACGCGCGCGCCGGGGGTCACGCCATACACGCTCAGGCGGTTCTGATACACCGGGCTGGCCTCGAAGAGATTGTGCGAGATGACCTTGCTGATGCTCTCGTCGAGCAGGTCGTCATCGGGGTCGGCCAGGGCATCGGCCAGGGTGTCGCGCACATCGCTGAGTACCGAGACGACGGGTTCAATCTCGTCGTTGACGCGCGAATTCAGCTGGGCGATGCTGAGTTTGCTGAGGTCATCGATCGGCGTAAAGCCGGTCCAGCGGCCGTAGAGCTTGAGCGCTTCCAGCCAGGCCAGATTCTCGGGCACGATGCGCAGGCCATATTCGAGAATGGCCTTGATTTGCTCGCGCGTGAGGATCATGAAGATGGCATTGGCCTTCAGCGCCGAGAAGGCCGCCACGCCGAGCGCCGTGCCGGCGATGTCGCGCGCTTCGTCCATCACGCTGTTGAGGTCGTTCACGGCCGAGTTCAGGGCGTCCGTCAATTCGTCGGGGGTGACCGAGGCCAGGCCCGGCACGTTTTCCTGGAACGTAT
>CAYMLC010000051.1:3196-10146 GCA_964390765.1 uncultured Nitrospirales bacterium | reverse complement strand
ACGTATTGACCGCGCTGACCACGCCACCGAGCGGGTCGCTGACGGTATCTTCAACGGTGCCGATCGCGTCGCGTACGACCGGCAGGTCGGCTGCGCTCAGTACGAGCGATTCCAGCTGGCTTTCCAGGCCGGAGATTTCGCCGGTCAGGTCCTGAGCCAGCCCTTCAGCACGGTTGATTTCGCCGACAATGGCCTGCGCCGCGCTGGCAAAGTCACCCGCCGCTTCACTGACGATGTAGCCAAGCCCCGGCACCTCATTCACCACGCCGTCGGGCAGGACGTTGAAGCGGTCGTACAGGCCCTCGATGTAATCGAGCACGTCGTCGAGCTGGTCTTGCGCGTTGCCGAGCTGGTCCTGAACCGCCTGTGCTGCACTCGATGGCGACTGAACGGCTTCCAGTACGTTGCTGCTGATGGTGCCCGCGATATCCAGGTTGCCGAGCGGCGTGTTGACCAGCTTGCCCGCAGCGTCCAGCACGCTGTTGACCTGGTCGAGCCCCTGCTCGCCCAAGTTCAGCACAAAGTTCTTCGCGGCCTGGAACTCTTCGGAGTCGAACAGCGTGTCGAGCAGGCCGTTGCCGCCGGCAATAAGGTCGAGAACCTTGTCTTCGAACTGCTCGGCCGTATCGCGCAGCGAGAAGGTCTCGGAGCGGCCAACGGGCTCGGGCACGCTGACCGTCAGTTCGAGGTCGCCTGCGGGCGTCGCATCGAGAATCTGGTCGGCCAGATAGGTCGGTGGGTCGACGAAGAACTGCAGCAGCTCATTGTCTTCCGATACGCCGCCATCTTCGGTGAGAACGGTTTCCAGGTCGAAGCCATCGTCGAGGATATTGTTGATGAGGCTGGGCAAGGTATAGCGGCTGGCGACTTCTTGCACATCGCCGCGAATGGTTTCGCGCACGCGGCTGGCGATATCGGGCGCGATGATGCGCGCGAACAGTTCCGCCAGGGTCGTTTCGTTGGGGTCGACGCCCGGGATAATGTCGGAGACGCGCGGGTTGCCGGTCAGCGCCGCACTCAGCGCCGGGCCCGGCGTGATGGTCAGGCCTTTCGTGCCGATGTCCTGCGCTTCGTAGAACTGTGCGACGAAGGTGAGCAGGTCGGTGTCTTCGCTGGGGTCGATACTCTTGGTGACCTTGAAGCTCAGGCCGCAGACCAGTTCGTCGTAGAGGTCCTGCGTACTGGTCTTGGCCACCAGCTTCTCGACCGCTTCCCGCGTGACACGTGCGCGCGTCGCGGGTGACGCCTTCAGTGCCGTAAGCGCCACCGCCGATGCGGCCATGAAGGTGCGCCGCGAAACGGCGGGCGCAAAGAGCTGGATAGGACCTTCGGGGTGCTCTGCCGGTGGCGTACGCCCCGGGCCGCCATCCACCGCGGGTGGCGTCGACGGCGCGCGTTTCGGGTCTTCAGTTTGCATAGCCTCGCCCTCTAGTTGGATGCCGCGCCGCCCCCGGCCACGTAAGCCGAGAGCGGGTCATAGCCGGTGTCAATATCGAGCAGCGAATCAGGGGCACTGGCCTTCCATGCTTCCTGGTCCGCGCTGGACAGCAGATTCGCCAGGGCCACACGGGCTTCCGTCTCGGCCGCCGCCGCCAGTTCGAGATAGGTGGTGCTGCTGTCGGCAGGGCGCTGCTGCGCCAGATACGCGATGAAGCTGTCCTGGACCTCTGGCGCCTGCGGGTCGGTGGCTTCGCGAACGCGAGACCGCAGCCATTCGGCAGGGGCCGCGGCATCGCCCGCCGCGGGGCGCAATGCCAGGCCAAGGAAGCGCTGCTTCAGCGCATTGACCGCACGCATGACGAGACGGGTGCCGGATTCGGTCAGCGTGAACGCGGTCTGCAGGCGGGCCAGCGCCGCAGGGTCTACCGTCGCGTCGGCCGCCAGCAGCGCAGCGCGTTCTTCGCGCAGGGCCGCAAGAAAGGTCTGGTAGGTTTCGAGGTAGCGGGACAGCAGCGCATCGTTGTCTTCGGGCGGTTCGGGCAACTGCGCCATGTAACTGGTGGTCAGCTCAACCGCAAGGCTGCGGATATCCTGGCCGTCTTCGGCTGCGGCGCCAAGGGATGGGCCGGCCATACAGGCGAGCGCGATGGCGCACAGCAGCCGTGCGAAGACCCCACCAGGATGCAGCATGTGCTTCCCCTCCCGAGCCGCGCAGCATCCACACCCTCAGCACGCTGCGCATTCTTGCAGCTTCCAATACCTGTGTGGTGTGTGTCAATACAGCGGTATGCATCCCCGGTTAAAATTTCGTTAAGCCACCGTGAACGGGTGAGCGCACCAGCCGATTGGTCCGGCTGCACAGGACCGGCAAGGCTGTACAGGCGAGGGTTGCTTTCGGCAAACCTGTCTGCTGCCGCTGGGGTGTTCCGCGGGTTTCTGGATTATCGGACGTGACAGTCGTTACGGTTGCGCGATGAGGAGTCCACCCGACGGCCCGTGCCGCTGCCCTCTTGTCCGACTGGCGCGCGGCGGCAAACGGCCACGCGCCGCGGCCTGGGCTATGGCACTGATAGCCAGCCTCGCACTGGGCGGCTGTGTGACGCATGCCGTCGACAACGCGCCCGCGCCGGTGGTGCCCCTGCCGGATACGTTTACCGTGCTGCAAGATGAGCCGGCGCCCTGGCCGGGGCACGCGGGCCGCGGCCGGGACGGCTGGTGCGGCATCTGGGCCAGGTCGACGATGAGGGCCGCATGGCGCAGGTGCTCATCGAAGTGCCCGACCCGCTGCATCTGCAGGACGACAGCGCCAGCTACCCCTTGCCGCTGAACAGCTATGTGCGGGCGGAGGTCGACGCGGGCACGCTCGAAGGGGTAGCCGCCATCCCGCGGGGCGCCCTGCGCGAGAACAGCCAGGTGTGGGTGTGCGACGTGGAAGACCAACTGGCGATCCGCACGGTCGAGGTGCTGTGGCGTCAGGAGGAAGTGCTGGCCGTGCGCGATGTCTTCGAGCAGGGCGAGGCGCTCATCGTATCGCCGCTCAGTGATGTGCTGCCCGGCATGGCGTTGCGTCCGCGTGAAGAGGCGGCCAACGACGCCGTGTCCGAGTTGGCCCGATGAGCGAGCGGTCACCAGCGCCGGCACCGGCCGAGGCAGGCCTGCTGGGTGGCGTGGTGGCGTGGATGACGCGCAACCATGTTGCGGCCAACTTGCTGATGCTGGCGCTGTTGCTGGGGGGCGTCGCCTCGACGCTCTCGATCAAGCAAGAAGTCTATCCCAGCTTCCAACTCGTCATCGTGATGCTGACCATCCCCTTTGCCACGGGCGCCGCGCCGCTGGGCCACATCATTCTCGACTATGACCTGTCAATCGTCAGCGTCTTCGGCATGATTGCGCTGGCCGGGCTATCGGTCAATGGCGGCCTCGTGCTCAACCAGGAGATCAACCGTCTGCTGCGCACGGGGATGCAGTTGCGTGATGCGATAGTGGCGGCGGGCCGACGCCGGTTCCGGCCGATCTTGCTGACCTCGCTGACGACCTTCGCCGGGCTGGCGCCCATGATCTTCGAGACCTCGAGTCAGGCGCGTTTCCTGGTGCCGATGGCGATTGCGCTGGGCTTTGGCACCCTCTTCACGGCGCCCGTCGTTATCCTGCTGCCGTCGTGCCTGCGCCTGCTGATCCCGATACGCAGTGCGGACGACATAGAGGCCACGGACGAGACTTCCCCGCCCAATGCCGCCGGCATGGCACCGGTCACCAGCCAGTCGTGAACGGGCTGTGTCCCCCGGCAGGACCGTGATTGCACGCCGCCGGCTGCGCTGAGGATAAGCGGACCGCTATTTCGATTGGTGGATCGCAAGGCGTGTCGCGTCGACGATGAATACACTGTCGTTCGCTTCGCGCACTTTGCCGACCACGGTGAGTTCGGTTCCGGGCGCCAGCCCCTGCACGCCATTTAGGCCGATACCGAGTAGCTTGCCGTCGTCGTCCACCACTTGCACCGTGGCGCTGTTCGCGGCAATTTTTTCATTGGCGATACAGCAGGCGTCCCAGGGAGTCGGACATGTGTCGGGAGTGCAGGCCGGCGCTTCTTCGCTGTCGGCCACGAGAAACATTGCCCGGCCTTCGGTGAACGGCTCCATGCGCCCACCGATGTAGCCGTGAAAAGCGACCGTGTCTCCGGGTTCGGCGGCGGCGCGCACTTCGGCGAGCGGCGCCGCATCGGCCGGGGCCGCCTGCTGAAACAGCCCCTCGGGCAAGGCCGCGAGCGCATCACGGGTGTCGCCCGCGTCAGGCGTATTCGTTTGCTGCCCGCTACAACCCGCGATCAGCAACAGGCCGAGGGTCGTGGTCAAGACAAGTGTGCGATTCATTGTAGGGCTCCTTCGGTCTTTCGGCCGGCTTAGGCCGACCGCAGTGCTTCGGGTATGGACATGCGCAGGCATCGCCACGCGGGTGGCAGCGCGCCCAGCAGGCCGAGCACCAGCCCGGCGCCAATGCCGAGCAGGGTGGTGGTTTCGTTCAGCATCAATTCGAATACGCCCATCGTGAGTGCGATGGCGACACCATCAAGCAGCACATGCGCGAGCGCGACGGCGCACAGCACGGCGGCCATGGCCACCAGCAGCGATTCCTGCACGAGGCTGAGCACAATGGCGCGCCGCGGAAAGCCGAGCGCCTGCAGCGTGCCAATCTCGCGCACGCGCGCGGCGAAAGCGCTGTACAGCGTGTTGAGACCGCCCAGAATGCCCGCCAGCGCGATGAGCGAGGCAGTTGCCCAGATCATGATTTGTATCGGCCGGTAGAAGCGCAGCAGGTCAGCGTAGTAGGCGGCCTCGGGCACCGCCGACAGTTCGAGGTCGACCCGGGTCTTGGTGAAGGCATCGACGTCGGCGAACGCTGCCGCGCCCAGACCCAGCACAACGCAGGACAGGCCGTCGCGCTGGGTGGCCACCTGCAGGTCGGTCAGTGCGGTCCACAGCTCGCCATTCATGACGGTGCCTGGAGCGTGAAAGCGGCCGACGATGCGCCACTCGACGCCGTCGAACCACAGCGACTGGCCGGGTACCAGGGCTTGCGCCGGCAGGCCCAGTTTTTCGTGGGCGAGACTGCCCGCCAGCAGTTCGTTGGCCCCCGCGGCCGGCACGCGCCCGGCCGTAATCTCGACGCGTTCGTGCACCAGAAATGCGCCCGGCGTGACCCCCCGAACCACGGCGCGCAGTTCATCGGTGGCGTCTTCCGTGGCGTGCATCACCAGACCGGACAAGACCTCGGGCGAGACGAATGCGCGCCCCGCTACGGTCTGGAGGCCTGCGATATTCGCGGCCAGCATACCCGGCGTCGTCGCATCGATCTCGCTGCGCTCGATGCTCTCTTCGCTGCCGGTGGCCAATACAATCACGTTGCGCGAATCTTCGGGCAACGTGAGCGACGTACGCATGCCCTCGACGAAGGCCGCCGCGGCCAGCACCAGCAAGACCACGAGCATATTGCCCAGCAAGAGTGCGGCGAGGCGGCTGGGCGAGCGGCCAAGATTGCGCACGGCGTAGTCAAAAGGGAGCAGGCGCATGGTACTAGGCGGCCCGGAATGCTTCGGCGGTCGACAGGCGCGCCGCGCGCAGCGCCGGCATCAGCCCGGCACCCGTACCGATGGCCGCGCAGATTGCCAGGCCAATGGCCACCGTCTGCCAGCCGGCGCTGACCACGACGCTGACGCCCTCGACCGAGATGGTGAATTGGCCCAGCGTCGAGACGAGCGAGGCCAGTGCCAGACCCAGCAGCCCGCCGGCCAGGCTGATGACCAGGCTCTCGGCCACGACCAATTGCGTGATGAGGTGCTGTGGATAGCCGAGCGTCTGCATCACTGCATGGTCCTTCACGCGGTCGCGCACCGACAGCGTGATGGCGTTGGCCACCAGCGCGAATACGGCGACCAGGCTGCCGACGCCCAACCAGCCGGCGAACTCTATCAGGCGTACAATGTCGGTGATGGCGCGTGCGACGAAGTCCTTTTCCGAGGAAGTCCAGGTGGGCTCCTGTGCGCTCGCGAACATATCGTCGATGGCAGCCGCCACGTTTTCCAGCTGGTTGGGGTCCGCGACCTCGACGTTGAACTGCGTGACGATGCCCTCCTTGTCACCGGCTGTCCGCTGCAGATAGTCGAGATGCACATAGGCCACGTTCTGGTCTTGTGGATTGGCCGACTCGAGAATGCCAGCGATGCTGACGGTCACGCCGGCGGCGCTCAGCCGGTCGCCCACACCCAGTCCGCGCCGCGCCGCCAGGCGTTGGCCCACCAGCGCGGCATCGTTGCGGCGGGTCCAGTCGGCGAAGCTGCCCGCGGCAAGTGCGAAGTTCTCTTCGCGCAGGGCGTCTTCGGTGATGCCGCGATAAGTGACGACATCGATCGATGCGCGGCAGTTATTCACCACGATGCGCATCGGGCTGACCCGCGTGACGCCGGGCAGGTCGGCAATCGCACGGCCGTAGTCCTGCGGCAGCTCGCTGGTGAACGGACAGAAGCGGTTCTCGCGATAGACCACCAGCGTGGTGTCGCCCGCGTTTTTCTGCGTGGCCTCGGTCACACCCGCGCGCATGGCCTCGACGCCGCAGTACAGAAACATGGCGCTGGCAATGCCGCCGAGGGTAAGCGCCGTGCGCGTGCGGTGGCGCACGATGTACTTGAAGACCAGGGGGAACATGCGGGTTTGCATCATGATGCGGCGGCCTCCATCCGTTCGACCAGGCGGCCCTTTTCCAGGTGCACCGTGCGGTCGGCATATGACGTTGCGTGGGGGTCGTGGGTAACCATGATCAGCGTGCAGCCCAACTCTGTGGACAGCCGCTGCATCAGACTCAGAATTTCGTGGGCCGACGACTTGTCGAGGTCGCCGGTCGGCTCGTCGGCGACGAGGATGCGCGGCTCGGTGACGATGGCACGCGCGATGGCGACGCGCTGTTCCTGTCCGCCCGACAACTGCCGCGGATAATGATGGGCTCGATCGCCGAGCCCC
>CAYMLC010000051.1:2236-3186 GCA_964390765.1 uncultured Nitrospirales bacterium | reverse complement strand
CCGGTCGGCGATGCCCACCAACTCGAGCGCGCGCGGTACACGGGCATGGCGTTCCTTGCGCGAAAGCGGCAAGAGCAGCAGGGGCAGCTCGACGTTTTCATAGGCCGTGAGCACCGGCACGAGATTGTACAGCTGAAAAATGTAGCCAACATGCTGACCGCGCCATGCCGTGAGCCCTGAACGCGACAGTCTGGCGATGTCGGTGTCTTCGACGAAGAGTTGCCCGGCGGTCGGCCGGTCGATGCCGGCGATCAGATTGAGCAGGGTGGTCTTGCCGCTGCCCGAGGGGCCCATCAACGCGAGGAACTCCGACGCGGACACGTCGAGGTCGAGCCGGTCGAGCGGGGTGATCTCTTCTTCGCCGCGGCGATAGGTTCGGGTCAGTTCGCGGCATTCGATAAAGGCCATGTCAATTTTCCTCCGTGTGCATTACGCGCACGCGCTGACCGTCCTGCAGCGTGCCGGCGCCCGCGCTGACCAGCAGGTCGCCCGGCTGCAGGCCCGATTCAATTTCCAGCCAGCCGTCTTCCTCCGCGCCGGTAGTGCGCACGGTGCGGCGGCGGGCGGTGCCTGTTTCGCCGTCGTAGCCGGCCACCACCCAGGCGGCGTTCTGGTCGATTGCGCTGGCCGGGGCGAAGACCGAAAGGCCAACGGCGGGCCCCGTGTCTTCGGCTAGGGCCGCTGCGAGAAAGCGCACGCGGGCGAGCATGTCGGGCTTCAACAGGGGCGAGGGCTCATCCAGCGCGACTTTTACTTCCAGCGTATTCTTCTGGATATCGGCCAGATTCGTGATGCGTGTGACCTGGCCGGTGAAGACCTGCTCGGGCAGGACTTCGACGACGACAAGGGCGCGCTGGCCACGCCCCACCTTTGCGGCGTCGGCCAGAGGTACATCGACGCCTACCTGCAGGCGAACGGGGTCATACAGCTTGGCGACCACCGCCATTTCG
>CAYMLC010000051.1:0-2226 GCA_964390765.1 uncultured Nitrospirales bacterium | reverse complement strand
TCGGCGTTTTCGGAGAAGGCCATCCTCATCGAGCCCGGCTCGACCAGGCGCTCCATCACGACGCCATCGATGGGGGCGCGCACGTCCATGCGCTCCATGCGCAGTTCGGCCTCGGCCGCCGCCACGCGGGCCAGCTCGAGGCGTTCACGTTCTTCGGTGCGCAGTTCGAGGCGCTCCTGGGCGGCGTCGCGCTCGGCTTCACGGCGCGCCAGGGTGGCCTCGAGTTCGGCGATATGGGCACGTGCCACATTCACGCGCGCCGCCTGCGCATCCGCTGCGGCCTTGGCGCTGTCGTACTCCTGCTCGGTGCGCACTTCGTCTTCAAGCAAGAGCTCGATGCGCTGCAGAATCGAGCGTGCATCGGCCAGCAGGGCCTGCTCGCGCACGAGTTCGGCGCGGGCCTGCTCCAGACGTGCGCGCGTTTCCGCAACTTCGGCCACAGCCACCGCGGCCGCCCGCGATGCCTCGATGTTGGCCTGCCAGTTCTCCTCGGCCGCGCGCAATTCGGCGCGCGCGCGTTCGCGTTCGAGGCGCGCATCGTCGTCGACGAGGCGCACCAGGACCTCGCCCTGGGCGACGGCCGTGCCCTCGAGGAAATGCACTTCTTCCACGATGCCGTTGGTGAGGGTCACGGCGCGGGTGGGGAAGGGATCGGGCTCGATCCAGCCGGCGGCCTGGACCACGGCCTCGGCCTCTCGCGTGGCTTCGGCGGTCACCGTGCGCGCGATAGCGGGACGCTGCACCACGGGGGTCACCGCTACGTCCGCGGCGGGGGCGAAGCGTTGGCCAAGCGACCCGGCAAACAGCGCGCCAAAGGCGGCAACGAGGAGCGCGGGCAACGCTACCCGCGCGAGCCAGCGGTAGCGCGGTGGATCGATGTTGGTCTTGGGCGGGTGCGGGGGCGCGGTCATCGTGGCGCCACCCCGCGCACACGCGTGCAGGATGCAAGCATTTGGGGTGTTCTCTCCCTGGTCTGATTGGCCGTTATCGGGATGGAAGCGGGACCATCCGGGCAATCAGCAGAGAAACACTCCAAGTGTGGCGGGGGTGGGTGGTGGCGCCGCAGCCGTGCGCTGCGGTAGGGGGGCGCTGCGCAGCACAGGCGCAACGCAATAGGTTTCGGTGTGGTGCTCGAAGCCGGCGTTCACTTGCAGGTCGTCGAGCGAGACCACGCGCGGAGCCGTGGTTTGTGCGACCGAGTCCAGATTGAGCTGACAGCAGCAGCTATTCAACCCGCAGCTGCACGGGTTCGAGGTGGGTTCGGGCGCCGATTCGGCGTTGCCGGTGGCGCAGCATTGCTCGTTTTCGGCGGGCGCCGCAGCCTCACACGGCTTCACGGCGCAGCAGCGTGGTGCAGCCTGCGCAGCCAGTCCACCGCAGAGAAAGGCGGCAAGCAACGCGGCGAGGGCCGCACGCCGTAGCGCTATGTTGCTGATGAAGCTCATGCTTTCTCTAAAATAAGACCGGTGCTGGCGCGAATGCAAGCGCAATCAGACCCTTTCGCGTCTACAGCATGAAAACACGCGCTCGCGATGATTTGTTCTCAGCCGGCGTTGCGCCCATTGCCCGCGATGTAGAGGCCCAGGAAGTAGGCGATGACGATGGCCATATAGAACTGGCCGATAATGGTGTGGATGACGACGAGACTGCGGGTGAGCGGGTAGAGGGGCGTGATGTCGCCGTAGCCCTGCGTGGCCTGGGTGATGAAGCTGTAGTAGACAAACGACGCCAGCGTGTGCGATGCGGCGGCCTCGGCCTGGGGCTGGCTGAAGTGAAAGGCGCCTGGCTGCAGCCACTCCTGAATGGCGTAGAGCAGGCTCCAGATGAGGCCGATGACGATGTAGAGGTTGATGGCGCCAAAGAGTGTGTTGGCGTCTACACGCCGTGCTTGGAGCAGGGCGCGCAGCAAGACGGCCACGGCATAGACCAGAAAGCTCATGAGCAGCACAATCACGCCCAGGTCGAGCGCGTGGTCTATGGGTGTGACGTCGGTGCTGCGGCTTGCGGGTAGGGTAAGCACCGAACCGCTGGCCACGGCGACCAGCGTGACGGCGATGCGGGTGCGGCGGCGCGAACCCTCGAGCAGCCACACGGCCGCGCACATGGCGGCGAGCAGCAGCAGCAATACCCACTGCGCCGGGATGGCGGGCATCAAAAGAATGAGCGCAACCAGTGCGGCCAACAGCGCGCCGTTGCGTCGGCCCCGCAGCGCATGTACCAGGTGTT
>CAYMLC010000050.1:7262-11981 GCA_964390765.1 uncultured Nitrospirales bacterium | reverse complement strand
TGAGTTCGATGAACCCCGTGTTCCGCGTGGGCCAACAGATCGTGCGCGTACTCCGCCTGCACCGCGGCCTCGACGAGCGCGCTGCCCGGCAAGAGGCGGTCGCCCTACTGGCGCGGGTGGGCATTCCCGCGCCCGAACAACGGGTCGACAGCTTCCCCCACCAGATGAGCGGCGGCATGCTGCAACGTGTAATGATCGCGATGGCGCTCGCCTGCGAACCACGCGTGCTCATCGCCGATGAACCCACTACCGCGCTCGACGTGACCATCCAGGCGCAGATACTGGCGCTGCTGCGGCGCCTGCAGGAAGAGACCGGCCTGGCCGTGCTGCTCATCACGCATGACCTGGGTGTGGTGGCCGAGGCGGCCGACGCCGTAGCCGTGATGTATGCGGGCCGCATCGTCGAGCGCGCACCGGTCGAGCAGCTCTTCGCCGAACCGCGCCACCCCTATACCCAGGGGCTGTTCGCATCGTTGCCCGCGCTGCAGGCGCGCGGCCAGACGCTGCACGCGATCGCCGGCAGTGTGCCACCGGCCACGCGCTTTCCGGCAGGCTGCCGCTTTCACCCGCGCTGTCCGCACGCCATGCCGCGCTGCCAGCGCGAGGTGCCGCCGACCTTTGCCTGCGGCCCTGGCCACGGCGCCGATTGCTGGCTGCACGACGCCGCCACCGTAGCGGCGGAGGCCCAGGCATGACGGCGCCGCCGCTGCTGCAGGTCGATGGCCTGCGCGTCTTCTTCCCCATTCACGCGGGCGTGCTCTCGCGCGTGGTGAGGCAGGTGCGCGCGGTCGACGGCGTCAACTTTCGCGTGGCGCGTGGGCAGACGCTGAGCCTCGTAGGTGAGAGCGGCAGCGGCAAGACCACCACGGCCCGCGCCGTGCTGCGCCTCATCGAGCCGACCGAAGGCAGCATCCAGTTCGACGGCATCGATGTGCGCGCGCTCAACGCCCGCCCTTTGCGCGCGCTGCGGCGGCGCATGCAGGTCATCTTTCAAGACCCCTACAGTTCGCTCAATCCGCGCCTCACCGTTCAAGCCATGCTGAGCGAGGTGTTCCGCGCGCACGGTATCGGCACGCCGCGCGACCACGCCGACCGCGCCGCCGCGCTGCTGGAAGATGTGGGGCTCGACGCCGAAGCCGCCGCGCGCTATCCGCACGAATTCAGCGGCGGCCAGCGCCAGCGCCTGGGCATTGCACGTGCGCTGGCGGTCGACCCCGAATTCATCGTGGCGGACGAGCCGGTCTCCGCGCTCGACGTGTCGGTGCAGGCGCAGATTCTGAACCTGCTCGAACGCCTGCAGGCGGAACGCGGCCTTACCTATCTGTTCATCGGCCACGACCTGAGTGTGGTGCGCCACATCAGCGACGTGGTCGCCGTCATGTATCTCGGCCGGATCGTAGAGATGGGGCCGACCGAGCAGGTCTTCAATGCGCCGGTCCACCCCTACACCAAGGCGCTGCTCGATGCCGCGCCCACGCCCGACCCGCGGCGCCGCCGAGAACGTCCCGCGCTCAAGGGCGAAACCCCCAGCCCCATCGACCCGCCCGGCGGCTGCCCCTTTCACCCGCGCTGTCCGGATGCCGAATCCGCGTGCAGCACCCGGGCGCAGGTCCTGACCCCCTGCGGAGACGGGCACGAGGCCGCCTGCCACGTGCACGCGCCGCCGAAAGTCTTGGCGCCTGCCGGATAAACCAATCCGCGCGGCGGGCTTTGCTACACTGGGCTTATGGCCAGCCGCTTTCCACATCAGACACCCATTGCCGTAGACGACGGCGCCTACACGCCCGCCGAGATTGTGGCGGCGCTGGGGCCGTTGCTCACGCCGCGCCGGCGCACGCGCATTGCCGAGGTGGTGGCAGCGCGCACCTATACCGTGACCCCCATACTCGAGGGGCTGTACGACCGCGGCAACGTGAGTGCCGTGCTGCGCAGTGCCGAGGCGCTGGGCTTTCAGTCGGTGCACATCGCGGCGCTGCAAGAGACCTGGCGCGAGGCCAAGCGCGTGACGCAGGGCGCGCAGAAGTGGCTGGACGTGTACGAGTGGGACACCACGGCCGACGCGCTCGACCACCTGCGCGCGCGCGGCTACCGCAACTACGCCATGGTGATGGACGACGCCGCGCCCATCGACGCGATTGACCTGACCCAGCCGAGCGCCCTGTGGTTCGGCAGCGAACGCGATGGCCTCTCGCCCGAACTGCTGGACGCGGCGGATGCGCGGGTGACCGTGCCGATGACCGGCTTCACGCGCAGCTTCAACATCAGCGTGGCGGCGGCCCTGGCGCTCTACCACACCCGTGCTGCGCGCGAGCGCGCCGGCGGCCACGGCGACCTCACCCCTGACGAACGCGACACGCTCGAGGCGCTGTTCTACCTGCGCTGTTTCGACGAGCCCGCCCGCCTGCTGCGCGAGGGGCCGGCCCCGGTGGCGCCATGACCGAGATGTTTCACCTGCCGCATGCCGAATGGTATGTGCCGGACGGACGCCCGCTCGAAGCCGCGCTCGCGCGCACCACGCACGTGGGCATCGGCGCGCATCAAGACGACCTCGAAATCATGGCGATACCCGGCATCCTCGATTGCTACCGCGACCCGGACCAGTGGTTTGTCGGCATCACCGTGACGAACGGCAGTGGCACGCCGCGCACCGGGGCCTACGCCAACTACACCGACGACGAGATGGTGCACGTGCGCAACCGCGAGCAGAAGTATGCGGCGCAGCTGGGCGAGTACGGTGCGCAGGCGTTGTTGGGCTATCCCAGTGCCGCGGTGAAAGACCCGGCCGACCCCCGCCCGGCCGACGATATCGCCGCCGCGCTCGCGGCGTGCCGCCCGCACACGGTCTACACGCATAACCTGGCCGACAAGCACGACACGCACGTGGGCGTCGCGTTGAAGGTCGTAGACGCCATACGCCGCCTGCCCGGCGCGGCCCGGCCCCGGCGCCTGCTGGGTTGTGAGGTCTGGCGCGATCTGGATTGGCTGCCCGACGCGGACAAGGTGGCGCTGCGCTGCGATGCGCGCCAGGGCCTGCAGGCCGCGCTGGTGGGCGTGTTCGATTCGCAGACGACCGGCGGCAAGCGCTACGACCTCGCCGCACTGGCCCGCCGCCGCGCGCATGCCACCTATCACGCCTCGCACGAGAGCGACGCGGCCCAGGCGCTGACCTTTGCCATGGACCTGACCCCGCTGATAACCGACGCGACCCGCGACCCGCTGGAATTCGTGCAGGGCTATATCCACCGCCTGGGCGAAGACGTGGCCGCGCGGTTTGCGCGCGTGGGTGCCGCCCGGTGATTGCGCCGGGAGAGTGGCAGGAAGTGCGCCGCTGGTGGCGCCGTACGCTGCCGTTCTATGCGGTGTGTACCGTCGCGCCGGACGGCCGGCCGCACGTGGCGCCGGTTGGCTCGGTGATGCTGAACGACGACGGCACCGGCTACTACTTCGAGATTTTTCTGCAGCATACCGCGCAACACCTGAACCACGACCCACGCCTGACCGTGATGGCGCTGCAGATCATGCCGTGGTTCTGGGCGCGCGCCCTGTTCACCGGCCGCTTCAGCTATGCGCCGGCACTGCGGCTCATCGGCACGGCCGAAGCCGCGCGCCCCAGCACCGAAAGCGAGCGCAAGCGGTGGTACCGGCGCGTGGGACCGGTGCGCCGCCTCAAGGGCCCAAAGCTGTGGTGGGGCGACCTCGACACCGTGCGGCCGCTGCGCTTCGAGCGCGTGGCCCCCGTGCAACTGGGCGCCAGCACCCAGGGCCTGTGGCCGCCGGGCGCCGTGGATTCGCCGCGCTAGTCGAGAATCGCGCGCAGCGCGCTGGCAAGCACCTTGAACTGATAGGGCTTCTGGATAAAGCCCGACGCGCCCGCCTCGCCGTCTGCGTGCGATTCTTCTTCGGCGTAGCCCGAACTCAGCATCACCTTCGCGTCGGGGTCCAAGTCTTTGATTTCGCGCAGCGCCTCGTGCCCGTTCATGCGCGGCATCGTGATGTCGAGCAGCACCAGGCAAATCTCGTCGCGGTGTTCGCGGTACACCTCGAGACACTCGACGCCGTCGCGCGCGGTCAGCACGTCAAAACCCAACCGCTCGAGCAGCTTGCGCGATGTGGCCAGAATGCCCGGCTCGTCGTCCACCACCAGCACCGTACCGCTGCCGCTCCACGTCTCGGCCGCCGCGGGACGGGCCGGCTCGGCAACCAGCTTGTCGCCCTGTTCCGCCGGCGGCAACAAGACCCGGAAACACGTGCCTTCGCCCGGCGTACTCTCCACCTGCAGCGCGCCATGGTGGCTGCGCACGATGCCCTGCACCGCGGCCAGCCCCAGCCCACGCCCCGTGAACTTCGTGGTGAAGAAGGGGTCGAAGATTTTCTCCAGCGTGTCGGCGTCGATGCCGCAGCCCGTGTCGCGCACCTCGATAAAGACACAGCGCCGGTCGTCGACATCACGGCGCAGGGCATCCACCACCATGTTGTCGGGCGGCGCGGCCACCACACCGGTCGTAATCGTAATCGTGCCCGCCGCATCGCCGATGGCCTCCGACGCATTGGTGATCAGGTTCATAATCACCTGGCGCAATTGCGCTGCATCGGCGAGCACATTCGGGATGAAGCGGTTGAAATCGAAACTCAGCTCGACCTTCTTCGAGATCGAGCTGTGCAGCAGGTGCAGCATCTCTTCGACCGTCGCGTTCACATTCGTCTGACGAATCACGAAGC
>CAYMLC010000050.1:6969-7252 GCA_964390765.1 uncultured Nitrospirales bacterium | reverse complement strand
CCTTGCCCGAATAGGCGAGCATCTGGTTCGCCAACTCCGAACACCGCAGCGCAGCAGTCTGAATATGCTCGATCGATTCGCGCTGCGGCGAATCTTCGGGCAGGTCGAGCAGGGCCAGCTCGGCATTGTTCAAGACACCCGCCAGCAGATTGTTGAAGTCGTGCGCGATACCGCCGGTCAGACGCCCGATCGCCTCCATTTTCTGCGACCGGCGCAGCTGCTCCTCCTGTTGCCGCAGCGCCTCCTGTTGAGCGAGCCGTTCGGAGACGTCGTGCATCACGAC
>CAYMLC010000050.1:1524-6959 GCA_964390765.1 uncultured Nitrospirales bacterium | reverse complement strand
CGTGCGCGATACCGCCCGCCAGCAGACCGAGGCTCTCGAGTTTTTGCGCGTGCTGTACCTGCGCCTCCAATTGCGTGCGCTGGAACTCGGCCTGCTTCTCCGGCGTGATGTTGATGTGCGAGACCACCGCGCCCGCATGGCCGCCGCGCAGCGGATGCACATGCATGATGAACCAGCGCTTCTCGTCCTGGCCGTGGCACGGATACTCGAGACTGAAGGAAGAGCGGGTTCCCATCAGGACACCCCGCACACCTTCATACGCGGCGCGCTGGCTGGTATCGGCGTCGTTGCGCGGGGTGCACGCGTCCAGATAGTTCGCGCCGATACCCGTGCCGGCAGTCTGTTCGGCGCCGAAGCTGTTGCGCTGGCCGAACTGGCGCCAGCTCAGATTGACGGCCACGATCGTGCCGTCGTGGTCGAGCACCGCGATATGTTCCGGCAACGAATCGAGAATCTGCTGCAAGTAATCCTTCGACTTCGTCAGCTCGGTCGTGTCGACAATCGTGATCAACACGCCCGTCTCGGCGCGGTCCTGCGCCAGGTAGGGCAGCGCGCGCGTCTGATAGTGGCGCCCGTCGCGCGCGGTCAGCATCCGCTCGACGCGCTCGTGCTGGCGCAGCGTCTCCTGTGCCAGCGTAACCAGGTCGCCATCGATAAAGTTGTGCGAGATGTGCTGCAGCGGCCGGTCGATGTCCTGATCCATCAGGTTGACCTGGCTCACCACCGCCGGCGTGAACTTGCGCACGCGCAGCGCTTCGTCGAGGTAGATAACCCCCACGTCGATGCTGCGATACAGGTTGTCGATGTCCGCGTTCAGCTCGGTCAACTCGCGTATCTTGTTCTGGTACTCCGCGTTGACCGTGTACAGTTCTTCATTGACCGACTGCAGCTCTTCGTTGGTGCTCTGCAGCTCTTCATTCGACGCCATCAACTCTTCGTTGGTGGCCTGCAATTCTTCGTTTGCCGTCTCCATCTCTTCGATGGTGGCCTGCAGATTCTCGCGCGTAATGCGCAGGTCGCTCTCGAGCGCGTCGATGCGCTGCTGCGCTGCCTCGTCGACATGCAGCGCCGTCGCTTCATTGTTCAGTGGCGCCTGTTGCGTGCGCTCTTCGAAGAAGATGAGGTGCACGCCGCGGTTGTCGCGCGACAGGTGCAACGGCTTCACGCGCAGCCGGAGCGAGCGATTGCCGTTCTGGCTCGAAATGGCGATGTCGCTGTAGATGATCTCCTGCTGCTGGTCCATCGCCATGCGGGTTGCCGTCATCAGCGGCAGCGAGAATTCGCGCCGCACCAGGTCGTACACATTGAGCGAGACACGCCCCGACGGAATCTTGAGGTATGCGCTCACATCGCCGAAGACATGCAACAGTCCGCCGTCTTCACTCATCACCACACAACTGCTGACCGCATCCTCGATGATGGCCTGATAAATGTTCTCGACGCCGTGCGCCGTCAGCCCCTGGTCTTCCAGCGCATAGCGGCGGCGCGGCGCCAGCGAGGTGCGGTCGACACTGGGCGAGCGCAACAGGTCGAGCGGCGGCACCGTGCGTACGCCCTTGCTGCGGTAGATGCGGTTCTTCTTGTCGACCACGCTGAATTCGCGTGTCATCTTCCCGACGGTTTCGCTGCTGCCCAGCAACAGGAAGCCGCCGTTGCTCAGCGCAAAGTTCAGCGTCGACAGTATCTTCGTCTGCAGTTGCGGCTTCAGATAGATCAGCACGTTGCGGCAACTGATCAGATCGATCTTCGTGAACGGCGGGTCCGCCATCAGGTTCTGCTGCGCGAAGATCACCATCTCGCGCAGCAGCGGCGACACCTGGTACTCGTGGCCGCGCCGCGTAAAGAAACGCTCGAGCCGTTCCGGAGACAGGTCGGCTTCGATGTTTTCCAGAAAGACGCCTTGCCCGGCCTTGCGCACGGCCTCGCGGTCGACATCCGTCGCCAGTATCTTGATGGGCCACGTGCGGCCGACGCTCTCGAAGTACTCCTGAAAGAGCATGGCCAGCGAATAGGCCTCTTCGCCGGTCGCACAGGCCGGCGCCCACACGCGAATCGGCTGGTCCTGCCGCGGCTCCTTACAGATGATGGGCAACACGTTGTCGCGCAGCGAGTCGAAGACGTCGGCATCGCGAAAGAAACGCGTCACACCGATCAGCAGGTCGCGTCCCAGCGACTGCACCTCGTCGCTGTTTTCGCGCAACAACGCCACATAGCTGGCGAGTGAATCACACCGCGTGATGCTCAGCCGGTTCTCCAGGCGGCGCTGAATCGTGCTGGGCTTATAGTACGAAAAGTCGACGCCCGTCGGCCCGCGCAAGAGCGTGAAGACTTCGTGGAACAGCTCTTCTTCAGCGCTGCCTTCCGGGTCCGGCTCGATGCGCGCCGCCTTGCGCAGCGCATGCACTTCCACCAGCTTCTGCGCCATCTCCTCCGGCGGCAGCACATAGTCCGCCGCGCCGGTCATCAGCGCGCTGCGCGGCATGCCGTCGAAGCTCGCGCTTTCGGCATCCTGCACCACCACCAGGCCGCCGTGCTCCTTGACCGCGCGGATGCCCCGCGTACCGTCGCTGCCCGTGCCCGAAAGAATCACCCCGACCGCGCGCGGCCCGCAGTCCTGCGCCAGGCTTTCCATGAACACATCGATCGGAAAGCGCAGCACGTTGCCACGGGCCTGTTCTTCGAGGCACAGCCGCCCGTTGGCGACGGTCATGTTCATGCGCGGCGGTATGAGGTAGATGTTGTTCGGGCGCATGGTCATACCGTCTTCCACCTTGTGGATCGGCATCACCGTTTCGCGGGCCAACAACTCGTCCATCAGGCTCTTGAAGTCCGGCGACAAATGTTGGATGACGATGAACGCGCTGCCCGTATCCGGCGGCAAGTGCTGGAAGAGCGTCTTGATCGGTTGCAAACCACCCGCCGATGCACCCACCGCTACAACGTACGAGGGTTCACCTTCGCTAAGGGGTTGTTCGGCGGTGGAGGAAAAACTGGAAACCGCGTCTTCCGGGGGAAGCGAGTCGCTCATGCCGCTGGCCTTCTCGCCCGGCCCGCCGCACGGGCTGGCCGGGAACCGCAAAACCGACACACCCGATTCACAGCAGCGCGGACCTCAGCCTGCCTGCACCGCCCATCGCGCGGCGCATTACACAGGCTGTGCGACAACGCATTCCAGGTGCGTTTACTCGACGAAAGTATACCACGGGGTAGACATGTGCGGAAGTGAAAAACGCCGCGTACGCCGCATACCCTGCGCATGCTTGGCGAGGAGATGCCAAACGGTAGGAGTAGCCGCTAGTGGACGGTCTGGCCCGAACTGCCCAGGCGGCTGCCGCGCAGTGCATGCGCCGGCACCGGTGTGCTGGGCCGGATGTCCTTGTCGCCGCGCTTGCGCGCGGGCTGGCTGGCGCGCTGGCTGCGCTGCTTTGCGGCACGCGCCGCGGCCCGGCTGGCCCGTGCGGCCTCGGCCAGGCGCTGGCCCACCAGCTTGTACACGGCGCCGTTCCAGGCCAGGCCAATGTGCGTACCCTTGACCTCGAAGTCGATGTCCGGGTCACCGGTCACGCACGTCTCCCAATCCACCACGCCGTCGGTCTTGGTATAGATGGCCGTCTGCTGTACGTGGGCTGGAAAATCATCGCGCATCGCGCAGGTAAACCCGCACGCACAGGCCGCCGTGAAGCAGTCGCCGCGGCTGCGGCGCCGCGCCATGATGCGCTTGCGCACAAACATGAGCGACCACATGACCCATGGATTCACGCGCACGCCACGAAATGGCGACCCCAGCATCGTGACCGAGGCCACCCGGCTGGGGGCCAGGCTGGCCACACCACGCGCCAGCACTCCGCCCAGGCTGTGCCCCACCAGGTGGACGGGGCGCCCCGTTTCCTTGTACGCGCGGTTGACCGTGCGCAGCAGGCGATTGGTCAGCACATCCGGGCATTCGGCGTTGTGCCCGATAAGCGAGAAATACGGCGTATAGCCGATGCGCTGCAGCCACCAGTGCATCTCGATGAGATACGCGTCGAAACCCAGGAAGCCCGGCACCAGCACCACGGCCGACCGATCGCCACGCGGCACACCGATACCGTAGTACGCCGGGGTCGCCTTCAGGCCAACATAGTCAACGCCGGTAAACAGCTCGCGCCAGAGGCCGAGGTCGGCGTGGGTGGGATCCTCCACAATGGCCACGGTGTCTGTACTGCCATCCGTGCCACATGTCTTGCGCGTTGCCGCGTCACGCGTTGCCTTTACTCGACCCATACTGCGTGTGCCTGCCTGTTCCCGGGGTTGCCCGAACCCATGCGCTGTGGAGTATAGCACAGAATCAAAAAAGAGCAAACGCCGACCCAAAACAATAAATACAATATTAAGCAGAAAAAACTGCTCTGCCCCGCGGCCATTGTCTATATAGCCGTTTCGTTCTTATAATGCAACCCTGATGCGGCGTGGCAATGACGCCGTGAAAACCGCCCTGGCCGCACCAGCTGTGCGTAGGGGGACCAGGACAGGAATTCGACTGCATGCCTGATACCGCTGAACTTCGCCGCCGGCTGACATCGATGGATGCGTTCTTCCTCTATCTGGAGACCGAAGAACAACCGATGCACGTGGGCGTGGTCTGTATTCTTGAAGGACGCCTTTCATGGCGGAAGTTCCTGCAGGGGTTGCATACGCGGCTCGACATGGTACCGCGCTACCGCCAGCGCGTGGTCTTTCCACCTTGGAACGTGGGCCACCCGACGTGGGAGAACGACCCCGATTTCGAGATTGAGCGGCACGCCTTCCGGCACAAGCTGGCTGCGCCAGGCTCGGAAGAACAACTGCGCGAGCTGACCGGTGAAATCTGGACCGGCACCCTCAAGCGCGACCGGCCCCTGTGGCAGGCGCACTTCGTCGAGGGCCTCGAGCAAGACCGCACGGCCGTCATCTTCAAGGTGCACCACTGCATGGTCGATGGCGTGGCCGGCGTAGGCCTGCTCTACGTGATGATGGACCTCGAGCCCGACCCGCCCAAAGTGCGGCGCCGCCCCTACAAGGCTGACCCCCTGCCCGACGCCGGCCGCATGCTGTACGACGCCTTGTGGGACACCGCGATAGACGGGGTCGAGCACCTGACCCGGCTGCAGCGGAGCGTGGTCGAGTTCAGCCGTGGCCTGGCGGGCAAGCCGCTCAGCGCATCGCTGCGCAAGTTTGGCGGGTCGCTGGGCAACTTCCTGCTGCCCTTCAAGCACATGCCGTTCAACGCGCAACTGGGCGGGCAGCGCCTGGTCACCTGGCGCGAGTTTGCCTTTGCCGATGCGCGCATGGTGCGCAAGGCGCTGGGCGGCACGGTGAACGACGTGATCCTCACGGTTCTGGGCGGCGCGGTGTTGCGCTATCTCGACCAGCACCCCGACGCCGGCACGCCCAACCGACACTTCCGCTATCGCGTC
>CAYMLC010000050.1:0-1514 GCA_964390765.1 uncultured Nitrospirales bacterium | reverse complement strand
CCGACCTCAGCGACTTCGAAACGCTGCGGGTGCTGGCGCCGGTAAACGTGCGCACCGAGACCGAACGCGGCGCGCTGGGCAACCGCATCTCCTTCATGCCCGTGCAGGTGCCGCTGCACCGCGACCCGGTTGAACGGCTGCGCGCCACGAGCGAATTGACCAAGGAACTGAAAGAGCACAAGGTGCCCGAGGCCGTCGGCCTCATGTTCGAAGTGCTGCAGGGTTCGCCCGCCGCGTTGCAGGCGCTCTCGCTCAGCACCATGTCAAACCCCGTGGTCCAGCTGGCCGCCGGGCGCATGGCGATCTTGCCGCCCGGCAACATGATCTGCACCAACGTGCCCGGCCCGCAGATACCGCTCTACACCATGGGCCACCGCATTCTGGCGCTCTATCCGAAGGTGCCCTGCGCACTCGAGATGGGGGTCAACGTCGCGCTCATGAGCTACGACCAGAAGTTCTTCGTCACCTTCGTCGCCGACGGCCAGGCCGCCCACGACTTCGACCTGCTCATGGAATACTTCGACGAATCGTTTAAAGAACTGCGCACCGCGGCCGAAGTCACCGAAGCACCCTATGTGCCCCTGCGCGGCAGCAACCGCGCTGAACCCGCCACCAACGGCCGCGCACGCAACCGCCGCCCCGTGGCCCCGCCGCCCGGCAGCAAGACGACAAAGCACTAAGGCGGCGGGTTCCTGGCTGCGGGCTGCAAGCTACCATCTTCCGCCGCCCTCACTCCGCCCACACGAGTTCCGTCTGATACAGGTGGGTGCCTTGTAGCTGCCCGAACAACCAGGGCCAGTCGGGTCCGTCGACGGGGCTGCTGTAGTTGACGAGCCACACGCGGTTGGGGCCCAGGCGCACGGCGGCGGGGAAGGCGGTGTCGCCGCGCGAGGGAAAGTCCACGAGCGGGGTCAGGGTGAGGGTGGCGGGCTCGAGCCGGTAGAGCGTGGTGCGCTTGCGGGTCATCGAGTAGGCGGCCATGGACCAGGCGCGCCGCCACCGTTCGGACCACCAGACGGGGCCGCGGTCGAAGCCGCCCGCCACGTTGCGGCGGCCGACCGCGTACAGCGTGCCGGCCTGCTCGAGCAATAGTGCGCTGTCTACCTTGTGCGGCGTGTAACGGCAATCCCACCAGGCCAGGTCATCGGCCTGGGCATGACAGACGAGGCTGCCCTGCACCTCGAGCCGCACGGTGGCGTAGAGGTCGCCGTTGTCGGCGAAGATGAACTCGCCTTCCTCCGCGCCCACTTCGACCACTTGCGGCGCCTCCGAGATGGCGGTCCAGTTGAAGCCGTCGGTCGAGCGCAGCAGCCGCACATCGCCCGGCCGGTCGGCCAGGGTGTAGAGGCCGTCGCCGTCGTAGACGCTCATGTAGGCCACACCATTGCGCACGCGCGTGCGCCACACCACGTAGCCGGGTTCGTAGACTTCGCGCGGCTCGGCCCACGTACCGCCGGCCTCGCGCGCCGTCGCAAAGATGTACTTCGGCGCGAAGCCCATCGGGTTGTCGCCGC
>CAYMLC010000049.1:0-12098 GCA_964390765.1 uncultured Nitrospirales bacterium | reverse complement strand
CGCCTATGCCGGCGCGCTGGCCGCAACGGCGCTGGTGCTGGCGCCTGCCACCCTGCCGCTGCTGCCCTTGCCACGCATGAACCAATACACCGCCGCCATTACGGGCGGCATCATCGCGCCCTACGAGCTGACCGCCGAATACCACCGCCAGCACGGCTACCGCGAAATCGCGGAGGCCGTGCAGCAGGTGTACCAAGACCTGCCACCGGAAGAGCAGGCGCAAACCGTCGTGCTGGCCAGCAGCTACAGCAAGGCCAGCGCCATCGAGGTGTGGCGCGCCGAGCTGGACCTGCCGCCCGTGCATTCCGGCCACATGACGTGGTGGCTCTGGGGGCCCCCGCCCGATACGGCACAGACCTTCATTCTGTTGTACGGCGACCCCGATACAGCCGCGCAATTCTTCGGCGAGGTCGAAGTGGCGCACGTGTTCGACCATCCCCTTGCGCCGCCTTACGAGCGAAACGGCGCGATAGTTGTCTGCCGCCAGCGGCTGCAACCATGGACCCAACTGTGGCCGCGCGTGCAACGCTACCGCCATGCCGGCTTAAGGCCGGTGCGCACCCTTTTTGCTTTTTCTCGGAATTTGGTGGACAATGTCAAGCAAGAGGAGTGCATGTAGCCAAGCGGGGCGCATGACACAAGGACACCACAGCGATGGGTCTCAGCATATCAGGTAGCCTCAGCGCCTTACGCGCGACCGAGGTCGTACGGCCCCAGCGGCCGGAAGCGGCGCCCGCTGCCTCTGCGCCGTCTGCCCCGCCCGCGGCCAACACGCTGCGCACCCCGGCCCAGCAAGAGGCCCTGGAGCCGCGCCCCCCCAGCCTGCCCGACGTGCAGGCCGGCTTCGGCCGCAACACCATATCGCCGCCGGCCGTCGCCCTGCAGACCATCGACACGAATCTGCAGAATGCGCGCGACGTCGTGCCCACGCTCGAAGAACAGCAGGGGCGCATTCAGGAGCGGCTGGCGCAAATCCAGGCCGATGCCGAGGCCCGCTCGCAGGTGCGCCAGGAACAGCAAGCGGCCATCGCGGCGGAGCAGGCCGACAACACGAACGCCCAGCGCGAGACGCAGGCGGCGTTGAACGTGCCGGCGCGCGGCGTGGGTGGGGGTGCCCCCGAGGCCTTTCGACCGGCGCCCGCGCCGCAGGCCGTCAACTTCGTGCAGCAGGGCGTGCCCGAGCAGCCGCTGGCGCCCACGGGTGCCGAAGCCAGCGCGCGCGGTGGCGTGACGATTAGCCGCCTCGACCTGCTGGCCTAAACACTCCCGCGCTTACACCAGAATCAGAAAGAGCACCAGCTCGATCTCGATGATCAGGTGCACCAGAAAGGGCAGCAGGAAGTTGCGCCGTTTCAGGGTCCACAGCGTGAGCACCACCGACAGCGCCCCCATGCCCACCGCCTCGAGCGGGTGTTTCTGCAGGTGGTACGCCACTTCGCTCACGGGCACCAGCAGCCAGCCATAGGCCGGCCAGTAGGCGGCCACGGGGCGCAGCAGAAAGTAGCGGTGCAGGAACTCCCAGCCAATGAGCCAGGAAGCCCACCAGACCGCAGCGAAGCGGATGTAATCCAGCTTCACCTCCCACGGGCGGTCGGCCAGACTGCGGTAATAATCGCGCAGCCCGGGTATCAGCTCGATGGTGTACATGGCCAGCGCACCCGCCACGCTCAAGCCCACGAGTAACCCTACGTCCAGCCAGTTCCACCGCTTGAAGCCCAGAAAGTCCCAGTCCATGCGTGGCAGCACAAGCACGAGCGGCACGACCAGCCACATCACGAACTTGAACAGTTCGAAGTCGCCGAGTTCCCAATCGAGCATCGCCCATTCGAAGGGCCATCGCACTTGCCAGGTAGCCAGCGTATCCACCAGCAACACCGCGGCCACATAGCCAATCACGAAGGCCAGCCATGCGGGGTGCGGTTTGGGCAGCGGCTTAGCGGGCAAGCTTCTTTCCTTCGCGCGTCTCGGGGAAGGGGCACAGCGCCCGCACGGGACAGACCGAGCAGCGCGGTCCGCGCGCCGTGCACACCGCACGCCCGTGCCACACGGTGTAATGGCTGAACAGGGTCCATGTCTCGCGCGGCCACACCTTCATCAGGTCCTGCTCGATCTTGCGGGCGTCTCGGTTCCCGGTGAAGCCCCAGCGGTTCGTCAGCCGCGTGCAGTGCGTATCGACTATCACCCCCGGCGTGTTGAAGCATTCGCCCAGAATGACATTGGCCGTCTTGCGCCCGACCCCCGCCAGCGCCACCAGTTCTTCCATCGTGCCGGGCACCTGGCCACCGTGCTCTTCGACCACCTGCCGCGCCGTCTCGCGCAGGTTTTTCGCCTTGTTGCGGTAGAAGCCGCACGGCCGGATAGCCGCCTCGATGGCCGCCAGCGGCGCGTTCAGATAATCCACCGGCGCGGGATACTGCGCGAACAGGTCTTTCGTGGTCTGGTTTACACGCTCGTCGGTGCACTGCGCGGCCAGAATCGTGCCCACCAGCAACTCCCACGCATTGCGAAAATTGAGCGTGCAGTGCGCGTCGGGATAGGTCGCCTGCAGGATGGGAAACATGGCCGCGGCCCGCTCGCGCTTGGCGGTCAGCGTCTGCTTGAACGCCGGCATATCAGCGCTGCTTCGCCCACTTGAGCAGCGCGCCGGCGCTCATGGTGTTGATGATATCGAACGGCTCCAGCCAGCCCTTGCGTGCAATGCCCACGCCATAGCGCACTTGGTCCAGGCCGTCGACACTGTGCGCGTCGGGTCCAATCGAGAAGCGCACGCCCTTCTCCTTGCCGCGCCGCAGGTGGCGCCAGTCACAATCGAGCCGGTGGCAGTTCGCATTGATCTCGACGGCGCAGTCGTTGGCCACGCACGCATCGAACACGCGTTCCATGTCGAGCGCATACCCCGGCCGCTCCAGCAGCAGGCGTCCGGTCGGGTGGCCCAGTATCTTGCACGCGGGATGCTCGATGGCACGCACGACGCGTTTGGTCGCCTCGTCTTCGTCCATCGTCAGTTTCTGGTGCACCGACGCGATAACGAGGTCAAAGCGGTCGAGCACGTCGTCTTCGTAGTCCAGCCGCCCATCGGTGAGAATGTCGGATTCGATACCCTTCAAGACGCGAAACGTTTTCCAACGTTTGTTGAGCGCATCGATCTCTTCGTGTTGTTCTTCGATACGCGCAGGCTTCAGACCGCCGGCATAAGCCGCCGACTGGCTGTGGTCGGAGATCAGCAGATAGGCGTAGCCGCGCTTTCTTGCCGACTCGGCCATCTCTTCCAGCGTATTGCGCCCGTCGCTGTAGGTACTGTGCGCGTGGATAAGGCCGCGGATATCACCCTCTTCTACCAGCCGCGGCGTCTCGCGCAACTCGAACTCGCCCCAGTCCTCGCGCAACTCCGGCGGAATGAAGGGCAGCCCCAGCGCCTCATAGATGTCCGCTTCCTCGCGGCACCGCACCAGCTTGTCGTCTTCACGGAACAACCCGTATTCATTCAGCTTCAGCCCGCGCTCCTTCGCGCGTTGCCGCATCACCACGTTGTGTTCCTTGCTGCCGGTGAAGTGCATCAGCGCGTAGGGATACTCCTGCTCGCTGACCACGCGCAGGTCAGCCGCGATACCGGGGTCGAGCACCACGCTCGATTTCGTGTCGCCGTGCGCGATCACCCGCTGCACCGCCGGCGCCTCGACGAAGCGCGCCATCACGTCCGCGGGCTTTTTGCTCGCCACCACGATGTCGACGTCCTTCACGACTTCCTTGTGGCGGCGCAGACTGCCCGCATACGCGATGCGTGCTACCGCTTTGCTCTCGCGCAGATAGGCCACCACCGCCTCCGCCGCGGCCTGCGCCCGGTCGAACAGATGCTGCCCCGTTTGCTGTGCCGCCCAGTCGATGCCCTGCAGAATGTTCTGCTGCATCTTCTGGCTGAAGCCCTTCAGCTTTGCCACCCGCCCCGCTTCACAGGCCGCCTGCAGCTTCTCCAGCGAGTCGATTTCCAGCTCTTCATAGAGCGTCTTCAGCCGCTTCGGACCCAGCCCCTGAATGTTGAACAGGGGAAAGACGGTGTCCGGAAACTCGGCGCGCAGGTCGTCGTGAAACTGCAGCTTGCCGGTGCAGTGCAGTTCTTCAATCTTGTCGGCGATCGCCTGGCCAATGCCCTTGATATCGCGCAGGCGCTCCTCTTCGATCAGCACGCCGATGTCCTCTTCGAGGTTCTCCAGCGTGCGCGCGGCATTCTGATAACTGCGAATCTTGAAGGGGTTTTCGCCCTTCAGCTCGAGCAGCATCGCAATCTCTTCGAAGATGGCCGCCATCTGTTTCTTGCTGGGTGCGCGGTCTGTGTTGGTCTTGCCCATGTCTCGCTAGATACTCCGCCCAATTGCCAGCCCGGCGAACAAGGCCAGCACCCCCAGCACATTACTCGCCACGATATTCGCAAGGGCATATGCGGTGGGGCCGTCGCGAAGAAAGAGTGCGGTGTCTGCGGCGTAGGTGCTGAACGTTGTAAACGCGCCCATGAATCCCACCAGCAAGATGCCGCGCCAAGGCTGGCCCAGGCCCAGGCGTCCTTCGCCCACGGCGAGGATAACGCCGAAGAGCAGGCATCCCACGATATTGACCACAAGTGTGCCCCACGGAAAACCCTCGCCCGCCAGCCGTGTCATGAGGTTGCCCAGACCGTAGCGGCACAGGGTGCCGGCGGCCCCGGCCAGAGCAATGGCGATAAGCTTGGTCATACGATGGGCCTGGTCATGTCAGCCTCCGCGCGCCGCGAGCATACGGTCCGGCGGCGCGGCATGTAAACGCGGGCCCCGTGTGCTAGGCTCGTGCTCCGCTGCTAACCGCTGGAGACGCCGCATGCGCTTTCGTACCCGCGCGGTCCACGCCGGGCTCGGCACCACGCCCGAACACGGCGATGTGATGCCGCCCGTCCACGTCAGTTCGACCTATGCCTTCGCCGCGCCCGACACCGCCCGCCCCTTCGACTACGCGCGCTCGGGCAATCCCTCGCGCACCTCGCTCGAGCAGGCCCTCGCCGCCCTCGAAAGCGCGATGCACGCACACGCCTTCGCCTCGGGTATGGCCGCTATCGCGATGACACTCGAACTGGTGCGCCCGGGCGAGCGCATCCTCGTCAGCGATGAATGCTACGGCGGTACGTGGCGCCTGCTCTATCAGGTCTGTGCGCCGCGCGGCGTAAAGGTGGACGCCGTCGATGCCGCCGACCTCGACGCCATCGAGGGCGCTCTGGCCGCCAGTCCCACGCGGCTGGTCTGGCTCGAATCGCCCACGAACCCGCTTATGAAGGTGGTCGACTTGGCCGCCATTGCCGAGCGCGCACGCGGTGCCGGGGCGCTCTGCGCGTGCGACAACACGTTCCTCTCGCCCTACTTTCAGAATCCGCTCGACCTGGGCCTTGACCTCGTTGTGCACTCGAGCACCAAATACATCAATGGCCACAGCGACGTGATTGGCGGGGCGGTGTGCACCAACGATTCCGAACTCAGCGCGCGGCTCGGCTTCCTGCAGAATGCGATCGGCGCCGTGCCCAGCCCCTGGGACTGCTTCCTTACGCAACGTGGCATCAAGACGCTGGCGCTGCGGATGGAGGCGCACCAGGTGAACGCACTCGCACTGGCGCAGCTGCTCGAAGCGCACCCGAAAATCGAGCGCGTGCTCTATCCCGGCTTGGCCAGCCACCCGCAACACGCGCTGTCCGTTCGCCAGACGCGCGGACACGGCGGCGTGTTCTCGTTCTGGGTCAAGGGTGGGGTGGAGGATGCCCACCGCCTGTTGGGGGCGCTGCGCCATTTCGTACAGGCCGTCTCGCTGGGCGGGGTCGAATCGCTCATCGAGCATCCCTGGAGCATGACGCATCTCGCGATTCCCGAGCCCGAGCGCGCGGCCATGGGCATCGCTCCGAACCTCATCCGTGTGTCGGCGGGCGTCGAAGACCCGGCGGACCTGTGCGAGGATTTTGAGCAGGCGCTGACGACCCTCTGAAGGGCCGCCGGTTGAACACCCGCGGACCGGCTGATAGCATCCCCGCGCGTCTCACCCCGAGCAACCCCAGGCGGCACACAGGGTACCCACTATGGCTACGGCACTCATTACCGGTTCAGCCGGCCTCATCGGCGCGGAAGCCGTACGCTTCTTCGCGGAAAAAGGCTTTGCTATCGCTGGCGTTGACAACGATATGCGGCGTACCTTCTTCGGCGATGACGCGTCGACGGCCTGGGCGCGGCGCGCGCTCGAAGAGCAGGTGCCCGGCTACACCCATCACGATGCGGACATTCGCGACCGCGAGGCCATGGACCGGCTCTTTCGCGACCACGCGGGCGACATCAAGCTCATCATCCACACGGCCGCACAGCCGTCGCACGACTGGGCCGCGCGCGACCCGCACGCCGACTTCACGGTGAATGCGAACGGCACGCTCACCCTGCTCGAATGCACACGCCAGCACTGCCCCGATGCGGTGTTCATCTTTACGTCGACCAACAAGGTCTATGGCGACGCGCCAAACTTTCTGCCGCTGGTCGAGCACGACACGCGCTGGGAAGTGGACCCCGGCCATGCCTACAGCGAACACGGCATCGACGAGTCGATGTCAATCGACCAGACCAAGCACTCGCTGTTTGGGGCGTCGAAGGTGGCGGCGGACGTGCTGGTGCAGGAGTATGGCCGCTACTTCGACATGAAGACGGCGATCTTCCGGGGCGGCTGCCTTACCGGCCCCGGCCACAGCGGTACCATGCTGCACGGCTTCTTGTCCTATCTCGTGAAGTGCGCCATCACCGGCGACCCCTACACCATCTTCGGCTACAAGGGGAAGCAGGTGCGCGACAACATCCACTCGTGGGACCTTGTGAACATGTTCTGGCATGTTTACCAGGCGCCGCGTGTCGCCGAGGTCTATAACTGTGGGGGCAGCCGCCACAGCAACTGTTCGATGCTCGAGGCGATTCACACGGCCGAAGCGCTGACCGGCAAGAAGATGAACTACACCTATGCCGACGACGCCCGCATCGGCGACCACATCTGGTACGTGAGCGACGTACGGAAGTTTCGCGCGCACTATCCGGATTGGGAATACCGCTATTCACTCGACGATATCTTCGCGCAGATCGTCGAGGGGCTTACCGCGCGCGTGGCCTAGGCACGCGGCCGCCGGATGCAGTTCTACAAGATCGTCGTCACCGGTGGCGCCGGCTTCGTCGGCTCGAACCTCGCGCTGAAGCTCAAGGCCGCTTATCCGCACACGCAGGTTGCCGCGCTCGACAGCCTGAAGCGGCGGGGGAGTGAACTGGCCCTGCCGCGCCTGCGCGATGCCGGCGTTCCCTTTGTCCACGCCGACATACGCTGCCCCGAAGACCTCGAGGCACTGCCCGGCTTCGACCTGTTGATCGATTGCAGTGCCGAGCCGTCCGTCCACGCCGGTGGCCAAGGGTCGCCCGCCTACGTTCTGAACACCAACCTGCAGGGCACGCTCAATCTGCTCGAAGCCGCGCGCACGCGCAAGGCCGCCTTTCTCTTCCTCAGCACCAGCCGCGTCTATCCGATGGCCGCGCTCAACCAACTCGCCTGGCACGAAACGGACACACGCTTCGAATGGGACGCGGCGCAGACCACGCGCGGCGCAGGTGCCGCCGGCATCGGCGAAGACTTTCCCCTCGAAGGCGCGCGCTCGTTCTATGGCGCCAGCAAGCTGGCCGGTGAACTGGTGTTGCAGGAGTACGTCTACAACTACGGTATGCCGGCGCTCATCAACCGCTGTGGTGTGCTGGCCGGGCCCTGGCAGATGGGCAAAGTCGACCAGGGTGTGGTGACCCTGTGGGTCGCGCGCCACCACTTCCAGCTGCCGCTGCGCTATATCGGCTACGGCGGCACGGGCAAACAGGTGCGCGACCTCTTGCATATCGACGACCTGTTCGCGCTGTTGCAGCGCCAATTCGTGCGCACCGACACGTGGGATGGGCGGGTGTACAACGTGGGCGGCGGACGGCCCGTGTCGGTCTCGCTGCGGGAACTGACAGCGCTTTGTCAGGCGGCCACCGGCCACACGGTCGAGATCAGCGCCGTGCCCGAGACGCACGCGGTCGACTTGCGCATTTACGTGAGCGATGCCGCGCGCGTGCAGCGCGACTACGCCTGGACACCCGAACACGACCCGCAGAAAATCGTTGCGGATATCGCGGCATGGCTGCAATCCTACGAATCGGATTTGGCGCCGCTGTTTACTTGACCTGCACCTGAGGAAGCGCGATGGCCCGGCTCAAGGCTTCGTTCATCATTCCCGCGCACAACGAAGAGGCCAACATTGGCCCGACCGTTGCCGAGTTACAGCCCGTGCTGCGCGCCGAGGGCATTCCCTACGAACTCATCCTCGTCAACGACAACAGCGACGACAATACGCCCCAGGTCATCCGCGACCTGATCGCCGAAGATCCCAACATCCGCACCGTCGACCGAACCCCGCCCGGTGGCTTTGGCCGCGCACTGCGCAGCGGGCTCGAGATTGTCGAGGGCGATGTCGTCATCATCTATATGGCCGACCGCTCCGACGACCCGCAAGACGCCGTGCGCTATTACCACAAGATCGAAGAGGGCTACGACTGCGTCTTCGGCTCGCGCTTCCGGCCCGGGTCGAAAGTCGAGAACTATCCCAAGTTCAAACTCATCGCCAATCGCATCGTGAACCGCGCCATCCAGTTCATGTTTGTGTGCCGGTTCAACGACCTCACCAATGCGTTCAAGGCCTACCGCACCGAAGTCCTGCGCGAGTGCGGGCCTTTCCGCGCCAGCCACTTCAACATCACGATTGAGATGTCGCTCAGCGCGGTGGTGCACCGTTACATGATCGCCGAGATCCCCATCAGTTGGTACGGGCGCACCTGGGGCAGTTCACACCTGCGCATTACCGAGATGGGCCGCCGCTATCTGCAGGTGCTGCTGAAACTCTTCTTCGAGCGCATGCTCATCAGCGACGACATCCAGGCCGAGCGTCTCGCGCATCACGCGCGCCACGCCCCAGCAGTCTCCGAGGCCTTCGCCCGCATCCGCGCCCTCGAAGCACGCGTCGCCCAACTGGAGCATGAACGCGCGCGTCCGGCCCCGGCCCCGGCCGCCGACGCAGAACCGCACGAATAAGCGGCGCAGCAAGCGCCGGCGACGCGTGCGCCGGCAGGTCCGCCGATTCCATCCGCCGCGGGCATTTTCCTGGAAGCCGGCTTCTGCTAGAAGCTGGCTGCTGCCTAGAAAATCCCGCGCTGGTCGCGCTTGTTGTAGCGGATTTGCTCGAACGGCAGTTGCGGGTTGAGCTGAAAGAGGTCGTTCGCTTCGAGGTCGGTGATGTGTGAGACCGCGTGCAGGAAGCGGTTGCGCTCGTCCCAACTGATGAGGCCTTCCGTCAGCGTGTCGAACTTGCGGATGTATTCGTCGCGCTGCCAGGGCGTGGCACCCAGCGAGTGAGCGTTGGCCACGGCAATTTCCTCGGTCATCTTGTTGCCATCGCGGAAGGTGATCTCGACGCGCCCGCCAAACGCCTTCTCATTCGGGTCGGGCGAATGATAGCGGCGCGTCCACTCGGGGTCTTCCACGGTGCGTATCTTCTGCCAGAGCGCCACGGTATCCGGGCGGCTGGCGCGCTCTGGGGTGTAACTGGCCACGTGGTGCCATACCCCGTCCTGCAGCGCGACAGCGAAGATGTACATGATGCTGTGGTCCAGCGTTTCGCGGCTGGCCTTGGGGTCCATCTTCTGTGGGTCGTTGGCGCCGGTACCAATCACATAATGCGTGTGGTGGCTGGTGTGGATAAGGATATCGGCAATATCTTCGAGGTTGATGATCTGCTCGCGCATCTTGAAGGCGAGGTCGATCAGCGCCTGGCTCTGGTACTCGGCCGAGTGCTCTTTCGTGTACGAGTCGAGAATGGCGCGCTTCGGTTCGCCGACTTCCGGCAGTGGTACCTCGTACTGGGCGTGGGGGCCGTCGAGCATCCACGCGATCACGCTGTCTTCTCCCTCGTAAATGGGGGAGGGGCTCTTCTCACCGCGCATGGCGCGGTCCACCGCCTCCACCGCCAGCTTGCCCGCGTGCGCCGGGGCATAGGCTTTCCAGCTGGAAATCTCGCCCTTGCGCGACTGGCGCGTGCTGAAGGCGACATGCACCGCCTGCTGGATGGCCTGATAGATGGTGTCGACATCCAGCGCCAGCAGCGCACCGATACCCGCCGCCTGTGCCGGGCACAGGTGGGCGATGTGGTCTTTCTTGTGCTTGTGCAGACAGATTGCCTTCACCAGGTTCACCTGCATCTCGTAGCCCGTCAGGATGCCGCGGACCAGGTCGGCCCCGCTCAGCCCGATGCGCGGTGCGCACTGCTGGGCCACCGCCAGAATGGGGGGGATGTTGTCGCCGGGGTGTGCGTAGTCGGCGGCCAGGAACGTGTCGTGCATGTCCAGCTCGCGCACGGCGGTGCCGTTGGCCCACGCCGCCCACGCCGCATCCACGCGCTCATCCAGCGGCATGCCGAAAAGCGTGGCGCCTGCAGGGCGCGGATGCGCCAGCGCCTGTGAACGCGCATTGGCCACCGGCTCGCGATTGATCGCAGCAAGCGCGACCGCCGCGTTATCAATGATCCGGTTGATGACCATCTCGCGCGCCTGGTCGTCGATGGGCGCATTGTCGGCGGCCACCTGGGCCATGCGATAGGCGAGCTGTTCTTCTTTCTTGAGCTCGGCCTTGGACGGGTGAACGCGAACCGTGTACTTCCGCATGCGTGGTTCCTGCTGGCAAGACTGGGCAGGCAAGCGCCTGCTGTACCGTGGGTTACTGGAAAGTGCTTTCCCCCGAGAGCGCCGGGACTATAGCGCACGTGTGCCGCCCGCTTCTATCCGCAAGTCCTACCGATACAGCACAGGTGCAAGGTCTACACAAAAGGGTGGGGAGTGCGGCCCCGAGCGGGACGCGCACTCCCCGGCGGCTTGCTGCGAGTGTAGGAGTGGCTTTCGCATGAGGCGGCACCCGAAGGTACTGGCTCATGTGCGCCCGTCGATGGCGTTGCACCACCTCCGACGCAGCTTTAGCGTAGACAGGCTGCGTTAGCCGGTGATGCGCACAACATTAGAAAAGTGTAAATTGCCCGGCGGCTAGCCCTGCAGGCCGAGGCTGCGCGCCAGGTCACTGATAACCGGGATGTTCCAGCCGAAGAGCACCGACATCCCCGCAAAGAGCACCACGACCAGAACCAATGCCACGATAGCGGCGATAATCTCGCGAATCTTCGTACGGTTCATGTCCGTTCCCTCCCCGTTTACTGCCTGTGCCTCAGGTGCCACTGGGCGCCGCTTGCACGCGCTCGACGATTTCCATCAGGCGGCGCCCGTAACTCGTGTAACTCTCGTACAGCCGCTCGGCGCTTTCCGCCTCTTGCCCCGTGTGGATGACCGCGGCCAAGTGCGGCTCGATACTGATGCCGCCATCATAGCCCTTGCCCAGAAGGTCTTTCAGAATGGGCTCGACATGGCCGTCGCCGTCGCCGCAGTAGCAGTACTCATCCTTGCCGTTGATGCGCTTGGCGTCCTTGATGTGTACATAGACGATGTCCTGGTAAACGTCAAGGTAGTATTGCCAGGCGTCCTGGCCATACGTGACGGGGTTGCCCGTGTCGAAGACCACCTTGAGTGCGGGGCTGTTGACTTCGCGCAGCAGTACGTTGCTGTTCTCGGCAGCCAGGCCACCCCAGCCGCTGCAGTTTTCATGCACCAGCACGATGCCGCCGTCTTCGGCAATCCGGGCCAGCCCCTTCATGCGGGCGATGGCTTCGTTGCGCCAGGCGGTTTCGGACACCGGTTCCTTGGGGTCGTTGGGATAGCTCATGACGCGGATAAAGGGCGTGCCCAGCCGCTGCATGCGCGGGATGGCGCGCTGCAGGTCGTCCACGTCGAGTTGGGCATCACCCGTAATCGGACGCGCCCAGTTCGCGATGGCGCTGCCAAAGCAGGAGCAGGTAAGCCCGGCGTCGGCCAGCTTGCCCACGACTGTATCGAAGACGCCCTCTTCGAGCTGAGTGATGTGCACGCCGGCGACGGCGCGCAACTCGATGTGTG